>JABDJT010000552.1 GCA_013003335.1 Verrucomicrobiales bacterium
CATTTGATCCACAGGCGTGAGGATATTCACGGGAGCTTGATCGGCATTCATTTTTTACGGTTCCAGTTGGGTTTGAGTAAGAAGGTGATTTCCTGCGACCATCTACCAGTTGCAGTCGAGATCTTCAGTCCACGGTCTGACGATTCGCGGCAGCAGCTCATGCATTTTAGCCGGAGAAATGGCTGGATACACTGATAAAATACGGGCGAGGGCGGCGGAAACACGCGGCGCGGCGAAGCTGGAGCCGGTTTGGACCTGCGTTCCCCCACCCAGCCAGGCGACTTCCACATTTTCCCCGCGAGCGGAGTAATCCACCATCCGGCCCGGCCGGAAAAATAATTCGTCAGATTCCGTTTTCGCCAGGTTGACCGAAAACACGCTCGTAAAATGCGAGGGCCATTCCACTTCGGCGTCGTCCGAATTATTGCAGGCAGCGACGACGAAACGGTCTTTCAACCACGCTTCGTCGACCCAGCCCTTGTGCGGTAAAATGTATTTTGCCAGTCCACGGCAGCCGAAGCTGCAATTCAGGATGTGATAACCGCGCAGAATTGCCTCGCGCACGCCGGCACAAATCAGGGCGGTTCGCGAGAGGCTCCGGGCATCAATCGCCCGGAAACTTCCGATCTCCGCTTCCGGTGCAAACTCCCGCACGATTCCCGCGACCGCCGTGCCGTGACCGTAAACGTCGCCGCCCTGGCCCTCCCGAATTTCGATCCGCCCGTTCTCCTCGCCCAGCCCAACCGAGTCCGTCAATTTCAGTCCCCCGAGCTTCGGATGCGATGCTTCCACGCCGGAATCGATCACGGCGACACGAATACCGGCTCCCGTCCCGCGTTCCAGCGCCTCCCGCGCCTTCTCCGGCGAGATCCACGGCCTGTCTTTGCGCTCGATCGCCATCCCGCTCACAATTCCAGTCCCAGGATTGCCACCAGCATCCGGTAGTTCAGCAGCCTCTCCAGGCCGCTCGACAGTCGTTTCGCCCGGTTTAAATCTGCCGCCGTAAAATCGTCCGGGTCCGGATCGTCCTCCGAATCTTTCAACTTCACACAGCTCAGTACGCCCCGCAGCGTCCCCCCGGTGTAAAACGGCACGGCAATCATCGCACACGTGATCGTCCCGAGAGCGGCGTCCGTCCGTTTCGAATGCTGCGTATTTTCGTATACCTTGTTCTCGCAAACGGCCTGGCCAGATCCCAGAACCAGGCCCACCAGCCCTTCATCAACCGGCTGCTCCCGGTTCATCATGTCCGGGTCCATCGGCTCGACGTGACTGACAATCAGCCGGGAATGATCCGCATCCACCAGCCAGAGCGAAGCCGAGTCGCCCCGAAGAGCCCCGACCGTGACGGAAACCAGTTCCCGGCTGGCCGGTCCGAGCAGATCCCGCATGTCCTCCGGTTGCAGCCGTTTCGCACAATCCTCCAGCCGTTGTTCGATCAATGAGGCGTGTTCAGACAAAGCCGTGTCCGGCTGCAGCAATTGGGAATCCATGACCCGGCAATTTCGCTCAGCCGGAAAACGAATCAACAGGGCACGTTCGACAAACCAACCTGTTCGATCGTTTCAGTCGACCGGCTTGCGGTCGAGCAGTTCGAGTTTCAACCGGCAATCGCGGCGCAGCACTATTTCCTCGCGGGTGATCTTTTCCTTCGCGGCACGGCCGTACGCGACGCAAACCGTTGCCTTCATCGACTCCATCTCGATTTGAGTGATCCGGAATACCGGCTCGATTTTTGTCCGGAAATAACAGTGCATCGGCATCTCGGTGTGCCCGGCGTTCCACAGGATCTGGGCCGGCGGGAATTTTTCCAGCTCACCGAGCGCGATCAGAATCTCCCGCAATTTGCTGCGACCGATTTTCCGGGACCACTTGCGGGCGGCCGCGCGGTTTCGAAGTTGCTCGAAGTACGCCTTCAGCGGATTCGACCGCGCCTCGACCATTTCATCGATCAATCCGCGCTGATGAACGGCCATGGCCGCCTGCAATTCTTCGCGGCTCAAATCGCCCCGCTCCCACTGTCGAAACAGCTCCGGCGGCGTCGGTAGGGGTCGAAAATTCACAACCTGCCTATTTTCGGGGAAACCGCGGTCGAATCAACACTGTTCATTCGCCAAACCCAACCTGTTGGATTAAAATTCGCCCGAACTGAGCCGTCCCCGTAGTTCAATGGATAGAACAAGGGTTTCCTAAACCTTAGATGCAGGTTCGATTCCTGCCGGGGATGCCAGATTAAATGGGCGAATCGAGGCAGGGATCGGCAGGTCCTGTTGAACAAAGTCTGTCGAATCGAAGATCAGGGGAACATGGCCAAGAGAACCCGGCCAATTCAGTTAACCGTTTTCCCATTGGCCTTGGGAAATCGCTTTTCAAGGTATTCCTCCAGCGTTTCCGAACTGAATTCCCGGTCCAGTCCCTCCAGTTTTCCGTTCCCGTGGAGAAACCCCCGGTACGGGCGATACCCCCAGGGCCCCTGGGCACCTGCATAGACAACCTTGCCGCTGGTATCGATCACGAAGGGTCGAACCGGCCATCCGGCCCAACGGGTTGCAGTCGGATCTTCGATCGGATCCACCAGGACCAGGAACGGCAGGCGCATTTGACGGTGTGCTTTGCGGGCGATGGCGGCACGTTCTTCATCGGTACGAGGGTCCTTTACGCGTCCGAGTCCTCCTCCGAACCCGTCAAACGGGTGCGCCTCCCGGATGTAAACCATCACAAAGTGAGCCCGATCGCCGTACTCGGTTTGAAGCGATTGGAGCCCGCCGAGAGTTTCCCGGAAAATGTCGCAGCCCCAACTGGAAAAGAGGAGAACAACCGGTTTAGTCAGGTAAAGATCCTTCAGACTAACGACCCCGCCGTCGTCAGCTCTTGGCAAAGAGAAGTTGGGAGCCATTTCTCCGGGCCGGGGGGCGTTGCCCTCCCGGTGATCGATCATATCCCAAGCCATGTCCCGTGTAGCGACGATTTTCCCTGAAAAGCGGTCGTTATCGGACGCTTTTGATACCGACTTTGCCACCGTCAAGTCAGGCAGCGGCTTGAGAGCCGTTTGTGTTCCTTTGGCACCGGAATCCTGTGAATATGACACCAGCCCGCCGGAAAGCAGGGCCGAAAAAAGGATAAAACCCGGGCACGGGAACGCACTGAAAGAAACACGTCTCATAAATGGAATTTGTTCCATCTCCCATGATCGGAAGGTGAACAGGCTTTCAGATTCTTACAGGCCGGGATCGGTCGACTGAAGGTGGACTCGAAGCAGTTTTTCCGCTTCGTCCAATTCTGCCTTCAGTTCAAATTGAATCCGTTTGGCGCACGTCGACGCCACCGAAAGTCCCAGGCCGCTGTGCTGGACGCCCGTTCGGGATTCGTCGTGCCGCCAGAATCGCTCCGTCAAATGCTTGACGTCCTCCTGCTTGAGACCATTGACGGAGTTTGTGATCGTGAAAGGTGATTCAACGCTTTCTGACTCGATGAGGATAGAACCTCCTTCGGGAGTGTATTCAACCGCATTCGAGATCAAGTTGTTCAAGATCAATTGAAACAGGGCCGGATCGGTTTCCAATAAGGTGCCGGAAGAAATTTCCACTTCGGATTTAATCTGTTTCTCTCCAGCTTTTTTGGTCCATTTTCTCCAACACGAATCGATCACAGAACCCACTTCGAATTCCTCGGTCACCGCTGAGTCGGCGTCGGATTCCCATCGCGATAACATCAGAAGGCTTTCCATGATCCCCTCCATCTGGGTGACGATCCCAAGAATCTCCTTGTGACGTTTCTCGCCTGATTCCTCCGGCCATCGGACCAGCAGGTCGGCGATGGCCTTTAATTCAGCTAGCGGAGTCCTCAATTCATGCTCGAGATCCGAACTGAATCTCCGCTCCCGTCCAATTCCGTCTTCAATCCGGTTCATCAGATCGTTCAACTGGCTTGAGATTGGTTGCAATTCGGACGGAAGGCCATCCGGATTAAACCGCGTGCTTAGATTGGAAACATCGATAGAAGCCGCCTTCTCCCCCATTTCGTTGAGCGGGCGGAGGCTCCTCCGAACTGAAATCCTCACCAGCAAGGTGGTTGCTCCTGCGGCAAGCAGACAGGCCAGCCCGACTGCTACGCCGAGCCATGCGAGTTTACGGTCGAGAGCTTCGCGAGAGTGAGCCACAACCAGGGTAGTGGCATAGCGGGATCGATCCCTGTCCAAAAACCGGGGGGATGTTAAACGATTCTCCACCGAAACCCCCCGCAACGCCTGTCCACCCGGACCGCGGAAATCCTCGATCGGATAGTCCGCGATCGGCGGGTAGCCCCTGTCTGTTTTTTGCAGGACAGGCAGGCTCTCGTTGCTGAGATTCGCCGATCGCACCCTGACCGATCCATCGCTGTTCCAGGACTGGAAGTACCATCCGCTGCCTTTTGCCAGGAATTCGGGCCAGCGGCGCTCGATCTGCTCGTCCAGCGAACGGCTGCGAATATGAAAGCGCAGGGCTGCGGTGGTGAACCGGAGTTCATTGTCGAATTCCGCGTAGAGACGCGCTCGAACTGAATACCACACCCCAACTGCCGCAAGGATCCAGAGGACACTCTGACCAACCAGCAATCCGGTGAGTAACTGACTTTGAATCGATTTCATCCGCCGGGTTCCAGGATATACCCTTGTCCACGCCGAGTGTGAATTAATGGTTCGGATGAATCGTCCACCTGGATTTTCCGGCGGATCGAATAGATCGACGCATCGATCACGTTGCTCATGGGAAGTGAATCGTCTTCGTAAAGATGCTCATCGATGTCCGCTCGCGACACGACTTCTCCTGCTTGGCGCATCAATAATTCCAGTAGGGCGAATTCACGCGGCTTCAGTTGAATCGGTGTGCCGTTACGCTCCACAGTCTTCGCGGCGGAATTCAGTTTGAGATCCGCTACCCGAAGAATATTGCTGGATTCGCGGAATCCGCGCCGGCTGAGCGCTCCGACGCGGGCGATTAACTCTTCGAGTGCGAAGGGTTTGATGAGGTAATCGTCGGCCCCGCTCAACAGGCCCCTGACCCGGTCGGCGATGGCCGATCTTGCAGTCAGGAGCAGGACCGGTGTTCTGCATCCCTTCTCCCGCAGGCACTGCAATAGGGAAAGCCCGTCGAGTCCGGGGAGCATAATGTCGAGAACGGCCACATCGTATCGGTGGTTTTCGACCAGGAAAAGCCCGTCCCTTCCATCACCGGTCGAATCCACTGCATACCCGGATTTGCGGAGGGCCAGCGAGACCGTGTTTCGCAGGCTGCACGAATCTTCGACGAACAACACCCTCATAGTTTTTTCCAAGCAACCCTATCGCTGCAACATGATCGGAACATGAACAGAATCGCGGCGACATATTCGACGATTCCACCTTGAATGGGAGAAACTTCGAAAGAAATTCAAGGTGGTCTGTCTTGCGGTTTCCACCTACACCACAGAATGTTATGCGATTGGTTTTCTTCTCCCTGATTTTTGGAGTCTGCGCTGCTTTTAGCCGGGCTGAAACGATTCCCTTTCCCATTGGAATGTCCGAATCATACGAGCCCATTTTCGGGAAAGTCGCGCAATCTGCCCTTACAAACCCGGGGCATCAAAAACCGCATGTTCTGGTTCTCTCAGAAAGGCCGCCGGCTGATTTCGCTCACGCCGATTTCCTGATTTCCTGGGCGCCTGCGCCAAATACGAACACGAAATTTCCGCCTGAAGCCAGGGCTTACCAGAACGAAGCACAGTATCTCTGGCGGTGGATCTTGCAATTGGGGCCGGACTTCGTGGTCACAGAAAACGAATCGCTCGCGACGGCTTTGGACGGTAAAATTCCCTCCGGTAAGACAATGCCGAATTCGATCAAAGAACCTTCGGCGATCAGAATCGAGTTACAGAAAAGGGCTTCGCGCAGTCCAATCCAGGTCGCGGAGGCACTCTCAAATCACTACGGCCACAAATTCGGCAGGGTCAGCTACATCCCGGCCCTGGCCATGGTCGGGCGACTCCGTCTCGCGGAATTGACTGAATCAGACGTCACCGCCGAAATTGCCGCTCTCGCAAAATCCGGCAAGAAACCGCCAGTCATCAGCGGCGCTGCTGTATCAGGGCACCTGATATTCGCGGAGCTCGGGCTGAAAGAAGACGTCATCACTGCGGCGGAGAGTGGGATCAAAAATCCGGCCCACAATGAAATGAGCGACTCGGTATTCATGATTTGTCCGCTTCTCGCGGCGGCCGGGAGGATGTCAGGGGAAGACAAATACTTCCAGGCCAGCGTCGAACACCTGGAACGGATGCAGGACTTCTGTCTGCGCGATGACGGCATCTACCGGCATTCGCCTCTCGATGAAGCGGCGTGGGGTCGCGGAAACGGATTTCCGGCGCTCGGCCTGGCTTGGACACTTTCGGAAATGCCGGCTGACTTTCCCGGGCAGAAGAAGGTTCTGGTTTCGTTTCAAAACCACCTGTCCGCTCTCGCCAAACACCAGGATGCGAGTGGAATGTGGCACCAGGTGATCGATAAACCGGGCAGTTATCGTGAGTTCACCAGCACTTGCATGATCACTTTTGCCATGCTGCGCGGGATGCGAAATGGCTGGCTTGATCGCGACACGTTCGAACCGCTCTCCGATCGCGGGTGGAATGCCATCAAGAAGCGCGTCAGCCTCGATGGCAAATCGATCGTCGATGGCTGCACCGGCACCGGGAAACAAAAATCCCTCCAGGATTATTACCTTCGCACGGCCATTCTTGGCCCGGACGATCGATGCGGAGCGATGGCTCTCCTGCTCGCCACGGAGCGCGCATTTTGGGAGCAGAAAAATGCGAAAGCCAAGTGAACGGCCTCGTTCGTCAATCCAACCCGATTTTTTCGAGTTTTCGGGTTTTTGAAAAAACAATCGCGTGTGCCAGGAGGCCGTAGACCAGCATTCCGTGGCCCAGGATTCCCACCAGGTTGGACACCATGAAGAACTTCTCGAAATCCACCATCTTCTCGGGATTCACAGGCCGGAACGGATTGAACAAAACCAGGCTTGCGGTCGTATTGAAAAAAGCGATCGACGCTCCGATCGCGATCATCAGGGTGAAATGGCGTTTTTCAGCAGAAAAGAGAATCAACCCGGCAACTGCGGCCACGATCATGAGAAGCGGGTAGGCGCCCTGCAGGAGAAAGTTGAGCAGTTGTTCAAAAAACGGTGTGGAACTCATAAAATCCAGCTCACGGTGAGCTTGCGTCCTTTGCATTGGAGGCTAGAGTCTCGCCCGCTTCCCTGCGAGGCGATTTTGACCAATTTTTGAAGCCATGTACCGAACGCATCATTGCAACGAACTCCGGAAATCGGACGCAGGATCCACCGCCACGCTGATCGGCTGGGTGAATACCAAGCGCGATCACCACGGCGTGATTTTTATCGATATCCGCGATCGCGAAGGCGTGACGCAGTGCGTGTTCCGGCCGGAAGAAAGCGCCGAAGCGGCAGAGTTGAGTCACTCGCTTCGCTCGGAAGATGTGATCCAGGTCACCGGAAAAGTCGACGAGCGCCCGGAGATTGACGGGCAATCGACCGTGAACGACGCGATCGAAACCGGCGAAATCGAGATCGTGGCGTCGGAGTTGAAGGTGCTGAACAAAGCGGAGGTCCTGCCGTTTCAACTCGACAAGGAATTGTCGAACGAGGATTTGCGGATGAAGCACCGCTACCTGGACCTGCGCCGTCCGCGCATGACAACCAACCTGCGCGCACGGCACGCCATCACCAAGGCCATTCGTGATTCGCTCGACGAAGCCGGATTCCTCGAAATCGAGACGCCGATTTTATCGAAATCCACGCCGGAAGGCGCGCGTGATTTTCTTGTGCCGTCGCGATTGAATCCCGGAAAATTCTACGCCCTGCCGCAGGCCCCGCAGCAATACAAGCAGTTGCTCATGGTCGCCGGGGTGGAGCGGTATTTTCAAATCGCGCGTTGTTTCCGCGATGAAGATTTGCGGGCTGATCGCCAGCCCGAATTCACCCAAGTCGACATCGAAGCGAGCTTTGTCGAGGCGGAGGACATTTATTCGCTGGTCGAAACCCTGCTCGCTTCCGTTTTCAAAGCGGCCCGCGGGGTGGATGTGCCAACGCCGTTCGAGCGGCTCGATTACCGCGACGCAATGGACAAATACGGCTCGGATAAGCCGGAACGCCGCATCGGAATGGAAATCGTGGATTTCACCGACACCTTTGCCAGTTCCGGTTTCAAAGTCTTTTCCGGCACGATCGAAAAAGGAGGTCATGTCCGCGCCATTAATGCGAAGGGATTCGCGAAAGTCACGACCGGCCAGGTGAAACGCCTCGAGGAAACGGCAAAGGAAGCCGGTGCCGGTGGACTGGCTTACATCAAGGTCGAAGGCGGCGAGTGGAAATCGCCCATCGTGAAATTTTTCACCGACGAAGAGAAAGCGGCCCTGACCGAACGGCTCGGAGTGGAAGAAGGCGATTTGATCCTGTTCGGCTGCGACCAGTGGAGGACGGTATGCGAGGTGCTCGGCCGGCTCCGAATCGAGGTTGCCGAGATGGAAAACCTTTACGAAGGCCACGAGGACAAACTCGATTTTCTCTGGGTCGTCGATTTCCCGTTGCTCGATTATGACGACGAGGAAGGAAAATGGAACGCCGTTCATCACCCTTTCACCCGGCCGAAAACCGATGACATGGATAAGCTGGAAGATGAATCCAAGTGGGGCGAAATCCGTGCCGAAGCCTACGACGTTGTCCTGAACGGAAACGAGCTCGGCGGGGGCAGCTTGCGGATTCACGAAGGAGATTTACAGGCGAAAATGTTCCGCGTACTTGGCATCGACGACGAGGAACAGGCCGCAAATTTCGGTCATATTCTCGGGGCTTTTTCTTTCGGCGCACCGCCGCACGGTGGGATTGCGCTGGGTCTTGACCGCCTCGTCATGCTGGCCTGCAAAGAAGACTCGATTCGCGAAGTGATTGCTTTCCCGAAAAACAACCGCGGCGTCGATCTCATGTCCGCCAGCCCGGCTGATGTCGATTTCAAACAGCTCCGGGAATTGTACGTGAAATCGACTGTCGAGGACAAACCGAAGCAACAGGGTTGATTTGTTGAACAAACCCTGTTGGATCGTTTTCTATGAAAGCCCGTTTTATCCGCATCGTTATCGTCCTCGTCATTCTCGGCGCGGGTTGGATTTACAAAACAAAATTCGCGAATGTGCCGGAGGGCGGACAGCAGGCTGACGCGCCAAAGTTGTGGCAGAACCGGAATCAGAATGATGGCGGATCGAAAAAGCCGAACGAACCGGTCTTAAAATCGGATTGGCAAAAGAGCGCGAAAACGGCGGAAGTGGAAAAAGTCAACGGGTACGACCGTTTGATCGGCTGCCAACTGGTTGATCACCGAAACAACGACGGGGACAGTTTCCACATCAAGCATGCCGGTAAAGTGCTCGAGATTCGGCTCTACTACGTCGACACAGCGGAGAAATACCTGAGTGACCGGCATGAGAATCAGCGGCGCCGCGTGGCAGAGCAGGCAGAGGATTTTGGCGGGATCAGCATTGATCAGGTCCTGGAGCTGGGGCAGGAGGCCAAAGAATTCACCCTCGATTTGCTGGAAGGAAAAACGTTCACCGTTTTCACACAGTGGGAGGAAGTGTACGACAGCGGCCGCTACTACGCTTTCGTTGAAGCACCCGGTTCGGATGGAAAATATTTGAGTGAATATCTCGTGGCCATGGGCCTGGTGCGGCTTCACACGAAAGGTGTCCCGACTCCCGATGGTCGCAATTATCGGCAATATCGGGATCACCTGAACCAGGTTGAGCGGAAAGCGAAAGCCGCGAAGCAGGGTGCGTGGGGATTGTGAAATTTCTTCACTCTTCCGCCGCGAAAGTCGAAACGATCAGGGCCGCGTACTTTTCCTGCTTCCAAAAATGCAGGAATTGATCGCGGGGGACGCGTACGATTCCGTATTCCGGATCCATGAACAGAGCTTCGGAATAGCTGAATCCCATCACGACGACGTAGTGAGCTTTCCATTCGTTTCCGGATGCCCAGACGGTCCGGCGATCAAGCGTTTCCACCAGGGGCAGGCTTTTGCCGAAGTATTTCCCGCGGGGTAACCGAACAGCAACCAACACGGGACGGCCGGCTGAGATGTGACCCGTCAGTTTTTTCCACGGGTCTTCGGACATGGAAATCGCGAAAGCCCCGAAACGTTCGTTGATCGCCATTTCACGAAGCTGGAGGAGCGGATAGCCGTCCGGCGAATGGGCCGGATATTTCGCCATCAAATCCTTTTCGCGATACTCCGGCATCGAGTCGAGCTTCCAGTAGTTGAGGACAGCCGTGAGAGCCGCTGCGCCGCAGGATTTTTGCCTCGACTGTCGTACGGCTTCGACACTGCAGTATTGGAAACCGACAAACCGGTTTTCAAACAAACCGGAATCGGTCGATTTGGACGTGGTGATACAACCGGTCGTCAGGATCAGGGCCGCGGCGGAAGGCAGGAACAGGAGAAGAAGCCGCCCCGGCGATTGTTTGTTTCGTGTTGCCATCCAGAGATTGGAGTGGCGGGGATTATACAGGTTGCCGGAAAAAAGAACAGTCTCAAATCAACCGTTCGGTACGCCGTCAAAAAATTCAACCTCGCCGGATGCGAGGGAATATTCAGCTCCGACGACCAGCAGATTTTCACGGGAGATCAAATCCCGGAGAATAGCGGATTCTTTTCGTAGGTGATTCGCGCTCGAGCGAACGTTCAGCCGGGTCGCTTTTTCCATCAGTTCGTCGGAATCACCAGTCGGGACACCGGAATTCAGCAGGTCTTCAACCGCCGGACGAATCTGATCGACGATTGCGTTCAGCCCGGGTGATCCGGGGTCGGACTGTTGTTTCACCACATCAATCGTGGCTCGTATAGCACCACAGCCGGAGTGGCCGAGCACAACTACGAGCCGCGATCCGAAATTTGCGGCAGCAAACTCAATGCTGCCAATCTGCGCAGGGGTCGCCACATTTCCTGCCACCCGGACGGTAAAAATATCGCCCAGTCCGGCATCGAAAATCGATTCCACTGGTACGCGCGAATCGGAACAACCGAGGACAATCGCGAACGGTGCCTGGCTGCTGGCGACTTCGTTTCGGCGGGCTTCGCCGATGCGTGCCGTGCTGGCAGTCGAATCCGAAACGAATCGGCGATTGCCTTCACGGAGGCGTTCAAGTGCTTGGTGCGCGGGAGTCATGGTTTTGATTCAAGCACCGGAAACGCAATTCGCCACTCACTTTTTCTTTTCCGGTGCCTGTAGCGAAGCAAGGTATTCGATCACATCCCGGACTTCCCGTTTCTGCAGAATCAGGCCGGCTGGCGGCATGGTCGTGATGACGGGGGTGCGCTCTTTTACGTCGTCCGATTTCACCTTCGTGATTTTTCCTTCCGGGTCACGGATCTCGATCACTCCGTCCTTTTCGCTTCGAAATTGCCCCGCGACCGAGTCCCCGTTTTTCAAGGTCAGCGAAATGGTGCCATATCCGGACGCAATCACCGCACCGGGATTCACCAGCGATTCGAGAATGTAGGCACGGTCTTTTTTGCGACCGATCCACTTCAAATTCGGGCCAATGTTGCTGCCTTTTCCGTCTTGAACCTTGTGACAGCGGATGCACTGCGCCGCGATGTGATTCATGAAAATGTCCTCGCCCGCTTTCGCGTCGCCACCGGCGAGCGTATGGGAAAAATCCGGCTCCGGCGCGCCTTCGATTTTTCGCGCGATGGCTGCTTCGGCAAGATCGAGTTGGATCTCGGCGGGCACGTTTTTGATGTCATCGACGTAATTCTTCAAAATGGCATCGCCCGATTCAGAGGCCACCGGTGAATCGGCGAGCAGGCGGAAGGCTGCCTGTTTTTCGGAAAACGCGGCGACTTTGCTTTCGAGAATGACGCGGATTTTTTCGAGCGCTTCTTCGGGAAATTCCGCGGCGGTGACTTCCAGCGCAGCGACGCGTACTTCCGGTTGCGGGGTATTCCATATCTGGCCGAGAACTTCGGAAAGCTCGGCCGGTTTTTTCTGGGCGGCGAGACCGCGCATGGCCTCGATTCGGAGGGCTGGAAGCGCCTGCGGATTTTTTCCAACCGCGACGAGAACATTCGGATCGATATCGATTTTCAGATTCCGCGCGAGCGCCATAGCCCCGGTTTGGATTTTCGTATTTTGATCCGTCAGCAAATCGCCCAGTCGCGGGCGCAACGCGTCACGGGCGATTTCAGGATCGCGCGGATCGTGTTCGCGATGGCGGCCAACGACCCGATCGAGAACCGGCGGCTCAGTCCATTTGGCGAGGGCATCGAGTGCGTCGAGGCGGAGAATTTCCGGCACATCTGTCTTTACGGCAAATGCCGCGACTCGACCTGCGTTCTCTGCTTTACCGAGCATTAAATTGGCGTTCGTCGCCCGGCGAATAAACGGCTCGCTACGGACCAGTTTCGTGGTTTCGAGCGCGGCGGCGAGTTCCGGCATCGCTTCCGGAATCGTCCAGTCATCGTGAATCGCCCGCGCTGCGTCCTCACAAACGCCGGAGGTCAGCGCGTTCAAGAATTTCCCGACTGCGGGATCGGCTCGTCGACGGAGGGCGTCCACAGCGACCTGGTGTTCGAGTTCAAAATCCTCGTCGTAGACACCGACGAGGAAATCCGTCGAGGCACAGCCCGTCAAACCGACCGCAGCGGCGTGTCGCAGGTAGGGAAAATTGACATCATCGAGCGCGTCGATCATTTCCAAAATCGGCTGCGCTGCCTCTTCGATTCCCAAATTGCCCAGCGCCAGGGCGGCATGAAATTTCACGCGATCCGAATCGTCTTTCAGCAGTGGAATGATTTTACGAGTCAACAGGGTTCGTTCATCGAACAGACCCTGTTGTTTCGGATATGACACTTCGTGCACCGCAAGATGAGCGCCGAATTGTTCACCGATCGTCTTGACGGCCTGGGTCCGGATTTCTGCCTCATCATGTTCCAGCAGGTCAATCAAGGATCGGAAATTTGGCTGGTCCGAGTTGCGGTTGATTTGTCCGATGCCCCAGATCGCATGGATGACGCCCCGTCGGCCCCATTCCCGGAACTGCCACTGTTTTGCATCCAACGGTATCCTGGTCAACTTCTCAAAGGCCTCCAGTTCCCCGCGTTTCACCAGTTCAAACTGGGCTTTCAGCCGAACTCGTTGGTCCGGAAGAAGCAGATAATCGTCCAACAACGAGGTTTCAATTTCAGAAAAGTCTTCGGCGAGGAACTTCTCAGTCGTATCCCTGATTTTCGGATTTTTCTCTTCAACATCCCATTTCCAAACCGCTCCCTTTTCATTCAACGGATACCCGCCTCCCCAATCGACGCCGTAGAGGGCGCCGTCCGGCCCAAAATTGATACCGACGATGGGAATCCCGTTACCGATTTGCATGTCATTCACCATCTCGAACGACGCTCCCTTTTGCTGAACCTGGAATGCCCACTGCTGCCCGTTCGGGGCGCTTGTGTGGAAAAAATAATTCTCCCACTCCGGACCGAGCGCAGTCCCGGGATTGAATACGAGCCCGGCCGGGCCGTTTTCGTACAGCCGAATCGGTGGAACGATGTGACCAGGCTGATTTTCTGGCCGGAAGGGAACGCTCATGTTTTCAGCCATCCATGGATTGTAATCCGGGCGCCGATACTGCCAGTTTGATCTCCAGCCGGCGTCCATGTGCCGGACGATATAAACGAAACGCTCCTTCTCGCCTTCATTGTCGGAATCGTTGTCGATACCAAAAAGGTTGCCGTATTGATCGAAGGCCAATTCCTGCACGTTGCGCAAGCCGCGGGCAAAAACTTCGAAATTTGAGCCGTCCGGAACGCAGCGAAGAACCGCACCGTGATTCGGGAATTTGAAATTCAGGCCTTCCTTTGAGGTCACGTTCAAACCCTTGTCTCCGATCGTCCAGTAAATCCGGCCATCCGGCCCGACGGTCAGCCCGTGCATGTCGTGTCCGGCGTAGGCGAGGTGGACGCCGAAGCCGTGGGCGATCGATTTGCGAGTGTCGGATTTGCCGTCGCCGTCGGTGTCCCGCATTTTGAACACATCGGGCACAATCGTCGTGTAGACGTCGCTTTCGTGAAACAGCACGCCCGCCGCGATGCCCGCGATTTCATCGGTAAAGCCTTCGGCGTAAATCGATCTCGTGTCAGCCAGACCGTCGTCATCGGCATCTTCGATTTTGTAAATCCGATCCGAAAGGGCCTGCAGATCTTTCAGGTCATGGACGCCGTCGTCGTTGTAATCTTTGACGCGGTTCCTGTTCTTCTCCGAATTTTCTACCGTGAATTGTTCGTGATAAAACGCGCGTTTTTCCTCAGAGCTCGTGAAACTTAAATCCTTCGGAATCCAGTCCCGATTATTCCGAATATCGAGGTCGTTCGCCTTGCGGCGTTCCGTTGCGGAGACGTAGGCCGCGCCGGTTTTGTCGTCGAAGGAAATCCCGACCGGATTCGGAACTTCAAAATCCGGTGTCCACTTCGTGAACTTCAGCGATTTTGGATCAGGCTTACTTTTTCCTTTTTCCTGAGCATGGACCAGCAGAGAAATGCTAATACTGATCCCAAGAATCGCGAATTTGAGGCAGCGGAAATATCGCATATTCCGGATTCATCTCCCAATTCCGCCCTCCGCTCAATCACTCAAGAAGGTGAAGAATGGGAGAGGCAAGAC
>JABDJT010000576.1 GCA_013003335.1 Verrucomicrobiales bacterium
GGCTTCAGCATGTTCGGCTGTTGGCGGGCGAGAACTTTCAGCGCTCCAACGCGGGCCTCGACCGCATTGTCGGATTTTTTCAGCGCCGCGAGCATCTGGTCGGCCGGAGCCTCGGCTTCGTAATTGACGGCGAGCCGGGTCGCGGCGGCAAAAACCTCGCCTTCGGCGTTTTCGAAAACCTTGCTGAGATGCTCTTTCACGACCGGCGCGATTTCGATTCGCTTCGCCGGATCAAGCGGCCGATGGAGGCCGACAGTCGGGTCAACCGGAGTCGGGTTGGGCCATTCTTCCAGCGCGGCGAGGGCCTGCTGGCGCAGCATTTGCGGGAGCTTCGGCTGAGCGGCGTAGGTGATGAGACGCTGGGCGCATTCCTCTGTGCCGACGCGAAAATTTGCGTTGATGAGCCGGGTGTGAATGATCGCATCCTGGTGCCCTTCCGGCATTTCGACGCCTTCGGAAGCCAGCGCGAACGGCTCGATCTGTTTCGCCAAATCCGGCCACGCCGTCGGCAAATCGAGATCATTGATCGCGCGGATTGCTTCGTAGCGAATGTGTTGTTCTGGATCGCCGAGAAAGTATTTCACCCGCGGATCTTCGAGTTTTCGCAAAGTCAGCAACACCGCGAGGCGCAGCGCGGCGGAATCGTGATCGACCAGTTTCAGGATCTTTTCCTTCTCGTTCAAATACCACATCGCCTGCACGCAGGCGTGGCGGAGAAAGACATCCTCGTCGTTGTTTTCGATGATCACGTCCTGGATTGTTTTCTGCGGATTCTCGGGGGCTTTTGCACCTTTCCGCGGCATTGCCGTCAGCAGCGCCGACACGTTCCCGCATTTCCCGATCCCGATCGCAGCGAAGGCTTTCACGCGATTGGATTCGTCGCTGAGGAGTGGCTGGAGAGCTTTGCCGGCCATCTCCGTGCGGGAATCGGCGAGTACTTTGGCAGCCTGGGCGCGGACTTCCGCATCTTCGTCGGACAAAAGCGGCACGAGGTGTTCGAGCAGTGATTCGTCTTCTCGAGCGAGCTGGCCAAGGCCCCAGATGCCGTGCAGGCGGGCGAGTTGGACCTTTTCCGGAGTCACGTTTCCCGCGGTCAAAAATTCCCCCGCCGCAAACATCCAGAGCGCATCTATTTGATCACGGGCGACAAGTTCGAATTGCGCCCGCAGCCTCACCCGCATGTCATCTTGAACCAGTAGACCGCCCAATTCATTGTCTTCTTTCTTCGAAAAGTCGGAGGTCAGCAATTCTTTCGTCCGCTTCACCGAATCCCTCGCCAGCGCCTTTTCATCGAATAGCGCATAGACATTCCCGATGTCCTGCTTGTACCAGCCGTTGTTGTTGAAACAGCTCAAATACATCCGGCCGTCCGGCCCGAACTCGACATCGGTGTTCCCCAGGCCGACCATGAATTTCTCGTGGTGATCAAGCGCGAAACCGGCGCCCTTTTCCTTCACGGAAAACGCTTCGAGATCGCCGTTCGCCCCGCCAAAGTTGCAAACCCAGAAGTGATTCTTGTATCGCTCCGGCATCGCCACGGCTCCGTAGTTGTAGACGAAACCGCTGGGTCCCCACGAGACGATATCGATCGCCGGCAGGGCAAAAGCAGGCCGGCCTTCTCCGTGCGGATTCCACAATTCTTCTGCCGTCCACGGATTCAGCGGGACCGGTTCGTGACCGGGATGCGAGTAATCCGGCGTCCGCAAATTCAGTTGGTCGCGGAAATTCAGCAGGTTCTGGTGACCGGCATTCCAGCCCGTGTCACCGCCTTCGATGATGTAAACGAGCCGGCCCTCGTCCCACGCGTCGGCCGTGTTGTCGCAGGTAAAGAGGTTGCCGTATTTGTCGAAAGCCAGCTCCTGCGGATTGCGGAGCCCGCGATAAACCTCCTCGACATTCGATCCGTCCGGATCGCAGCGCAAAACGCCACCCTCCATTTCGCGGGGATAATGCCGCCCTTCCTTCGTAGTGACGGTGTAGCCGCGGTCGCCGACCGACCAGTAAATTTTTCCATCCGGCCCGACGATTGCCCCGTGCATGTCGTGGCCCGAAAGGCTCATCCGCACGCCAAATCCGTCCTGCAGCACTTCCCGCTCGTCCGCTTTTCCGTCGCCATTAATGTCCGTCAGCTTCCAGAGATTCGGGATATTCGTGTAGTAGATCGAGCCCTGGTGATACACCACGCCAATCCCCGGCCCGTCGAGGATGTCGTTGAATCCATCCGCATAAACCGAGGACTTGTCCGCCCGGCCGTCGCCGTCGGTGTCCTCGACCATCACGATGCGGTCCTCATACTCCGTGTAAAACGAGAGAGGCCGGTTCAGCTGATCCTTCTCATACATTTTCAGCCGATCCGCGCTCGTCTTGATCGCCACATCGTCGTGCAGCATGCGCTGTTCCTTTCGAATGTCCTGAACACCCGCGCGCCAGCGGTGGATTTCCGCGATGTACAGCCGGCCCGTGTCGTCAAAACAGCTCGCGCTGGGGTTTTGTGTCTGGATTGGATCGACGTAGAGCGCGGCTTTCACGTCCTCCGGCATCGTGAAATTCGCG
>JABDJT010000581.1 GCA_013003335.1 Verrucomicrobiales bacterium
TTCTACCTCGTCGCGATGTTCGATCGCGAACTCCCGCCGGAGGAAATCGAGCGGCATTTCCGTGCCGGGGTGAAAGCCAAAATTCCTCCGCCATCGATCACGAAAACGGAGCCGAAAAATCCGGAGCCGAAACCGAATCCCGATCCGGTTCCGGCTGGAGACGGGGGGCCACGAACGGGCACAAACGGCCTCGTCGCATTTTACGATTTCGAAAAACTGGACGGCCCGATCATTCGCGACGTATCCGGTTTCGGTGAGCCGCTGAATCTGAAAATCGAAAATCCGGGTGCAGTCCGGCACTCTTCCGGCAGCCTCGAAATCACCGGCAAAACCCTGATCCGCTCCGAAAAACCGGCCTCTAAAATTTCCGAGGCGGTGAAAAAATCCAACGAGATCACGATCGAAGCCTGGATTCGGCCGGCCAACACGAAGCAGGACGGACCCGCCCGGGCGGTCACGATTTCCCGCGACACGGGCGAACGAAATTTCACCCTCGGCCAGGAATTTGACAGCTGGGACGTCCGCTTTCGCACGCAGCGTTCGGATCGCAACGGAAGCCCGTCGACGAATTCCGGAAAAGGCAGCCTCGCGCCGAAGCTGACGCATGTTGTATTCACCCGCGACAGCTCGGGTCGCGCACAACTGTTTCTCGATGGCCGGAAGCGCGGGGAACGAAAAACCGAAGGAAATCTCAGTCCCTGGAACGGTGGCTTTCACCTCGCGCTCGGGAACGAGATGACGAAGGACCGCACCTTTCTCGGCACCTATCACCTCGTCGCAATTTACAATCGCGATCTTTCCCCGGCCGACATCCAGCGCAACTTCCGCGCCGGCCCGAACGCCAAGCCGGGCGAGGCGGATTTGCTCACGAAAGCGGATGAGAACGCCCGCCTCTTCGAGGAAATAATCGCTCCCCTTCTTGCCGAACACTGTCTCGAATGCCACGACTCCTCCACCCGCGAGGGCAAGCTGGATCTGTCCACCAAGCTCGCCGTCTTCGCTTTCGAAAAGAAGGGCAAAAAAGCGATCGTCGCTGGCAAACCGGATCTCAGCAAACTCTGGACCGAGGTGGAATCCGACGAGATGCCGGAGGATCGTGACCCGCTTTCCGCCGAAGAGAAAAAGCTGCTGAAGCAATGGATCGAAGGGGGCGCCAACTGGACGCTGGCACAGATCGATCCGGCCGATTACATCCACATGGCCGATACCAGCGGCGTCTGGATTCAGCGGCTCACCGTTCCCGAATACATCGCCACGGTGAAGGCCGCCACGGGCGTTGATATTTCCAGAGAAGCCCGCGAACTCCTTCCAGCCGAGCTGCGCGCCGATGGATTTTCCAACACCGCCTACAACCTCGGGGTCGACCTGAAACACATCGACGCGTACACCCAGCTCGCCGGGATCATTGTCGGAAAAATGGACACCCGGAAGTTCGTCGAGCAGTTCAGCAAAAACCGCTCCATCGCCGACGACAAGAAAACCGTCGCCATGATCGAAGACATGGGCAAATGGCTGCTGCGGGGCCCGCTCGAAAACGACGAGGTCCACGCCTATCGCGGAATCATGACCACCGTGGCCGCTCTTGACGGCGAATACGACGAGGCCGTGAAATACGTGATCGAAGCCATGCTCCAGTCGCCGCGATTCATCTACCGGGTGGAAAACCAGAGAGGCGATGGCACAGCCCAGCCTGCCAATGAATACGAAATCGCTTCCCGGATGAGCTACATTCTGTGGGGCGCACCGCCGGACCGGGAACTCCTCCAGGCCGCCGAACGCGGCGACCTTTACGACCGCGAACGATCCGCGAAACAGGTTGATCGCATGCTGAAAGATCCCCGCGCCGTCGATCGCAGCGTGCAGTTTTTGGAGGAATGGCTCCACCTCACCCGGATGCAAAATATCGCCCCGAACGCGAAGCGGTTCCCCGAATGGAATGACCAGCTCGCCGCCGATATGCGAGCGGAAACTGTCGCCTTTTTCAAGAGCGTGGCCTGGGATCAAAAGCGGCCACTGGCCGATTTGCTGAACGCCCGCGAGACCTTCGTTTCGCCGAAGCTGGCCGAATTTTATGGCTTCAATCCCCAACCCGAAACCGAAGCCGGCGCACAATTGAAATACGACCTGAACGGCGTGAAAGGGCGTGGCGGAATCCTCACCCAGGGCAGCATTCTCACCGTCGGCGGCGATGACGCATCGATGGTCACGCGCGGCCTTTTCGTCATGCACGATTTGCTTCGCGGCGTCGTGAAAGACCCGCCACCCTGCGTCGACACGACCCCGGTGAAATCCAAGCCCGGCCTGACCCAGCGGATGGCAGCCGAATCGCGGATCAAGAGTTCCGACTGTGGCGGTTGCCACGCGAAATTCGAGCCCTTCGCCTTCGGCCTCGAAAAATTCAACGGCATCGGCGCGTTCCGGGACAAAGACGAATTTGGAAATGCGATGCGCGACGACGGCCAAATCCTCATTCCCGGAGAAGCCGAGCCGAAGCCCTATCAAAACAGTGAGCAATTGATGGACCTGCTTGCTGGAAGCGATCGCGTCAAGCAGACCATCACCTGGAAACTCACCCAATTCGCTCTCGGCCGCCCACCCGGCGCCCGCGACCGACCAATTCTCAACAAGATTCACGAAGAAGCACAGAAAGACGGCGGGAGTTATCAGGCCGTTGTGAAAGCGATTGTCCTCAGCGATTTGATTCGAACCACGCCGACTGAAAATCCGTAGACCTGATCGAAAACACGCCAATTGCCAATTTCCCAAGTTCCATCAAATTGACCTTGTCCATGAAATCCGTTCCCCGTCTCAGTCGCCGCACCGTTCTTCGCGGCCTTGGTTCCACCGCCATCGCGCTTCCGCTGCTGGAGGAAATGCTGCCCGCCGCTTCGGCTGCTGCCGCGAAATCTGTGCCGACCCGCTCGTTTAACTTGTTTTTCGGACTCGGAATTCCGGCCCCGCTTCAGAAGGAAGGATACGACGGCGTGATCGAGCCGCTCAAGCCGCTGAAAGACAAGCTGCTCATTCTTCGGCAGGTTGACCAGGTGCGCTGCGACCAGCGCGGAATCAACGCCCACTTTGATGGATCATCGGCCGCGTTCACCGCGACTCCGCCGAACGGGGAAGCCAAGGCCGGCGGTGCCTCCATCGACCAATTCATTCGCAAGAACGCCCACCCGAACGGCATGCCGGCCGGGATGGTCCCGACTCTCGTGGCGGGCACCTTTTTCCGGCGCAGCCGGGTGAGCCGTTACGTCCACAGCTACAATGAGGACGGCACCGTCGCCGCGGCGATGCAGGAACGCCCGCGTGATGTGTTCGAGCGGGTTTTCGGCACCATTCAAATTTCCAATGACCTCGAACCGGACGCCCGGAAAGAACGGCTCAAGCGTTCCGTCCTGGATTCGGTGGTCGATCAATACAAGCACTACACCGGCAAAAATTCCCCGCTCGGCGCGACTTCAAAAGCGCGGGTGAACGAGCACCTCGAGCGAATCCGCGAGTACGAACAGCGCGCCTACGGGTTGAAAAAAAAAGATCCAAACGCTCCGGAACGGCCGCCGACCTCGAAACTGCTCCACGGCGGCTCCGCCGACCCGGGCGGCCAGGGAGTTGATCTCACGCTCGATGAATTGACCGAGGAATGGCGACTCATGGCTGATTTGTATGCACTGTCGATTCAGCTCGACCGCGTGCGTTTCGGCTCGCTGACGTTTCTGGCTGCGGGCGAACGGATCCGGCTGACCGGCGATTACGTGTTCAACGGCAAGAAAATCTACGAGTTCAACGATCTGAAATACCGCAACGGCCGGACCGGCGACAAGGGCTGCAGCCACGAATACTGGCACGAGTTTCGCGAGGAAAAGTCCAACGAACACCTTCGCATGCATGCTCACATGAAAATGCGCGAGCTGGCCTATTTCCTGAACCGGCTCGACGAAGGCGAAAACGCGCTGGAAGGCAATGGAAAGACGATTCTCGATAACAGCCTCATCACGATTTCCACCGAGTCCGGCGACGGTCGCCACAACGACGTGAAACGGGAACTCAGCGGAATCTTCCACGCCATCACCGGCGCGAACGGCCGGTTCAAGACCGGGCAGATTCTCGATGTCGGTCGCGAGGGACTGGATGTTTACAACACCATGCTCGAAACGATGGGCGCTCCGCAGCGACTCGGTCCAGCCGACCGGGAGAAGCGGGCAGTCGATGCGATTCGGGTGTAGGGTGGTTCTAGTACGATTTGGGCTGTTTTCCCCTGAAAATATTCATGGGTGCAATCTCTCGCCGCGCTCCCGGCACCAGGTTCTGAATTCCCACATTTCCGGCTTTGTTATTCTGGTCTGTTACAACTTCCAGGTCAGATTCTGCCTGTGCTGCCAACTCGTCAGTGTAGGGCGCCTCGATCAGAACAAGGCCACCGGGGAGTGCTTTTCCGTAGATTAACTTTCTTCCATCACCTTGGTCCCCGGTCCTCATCGGAAACTCAAGATCGAGGGTATACGTTCTGGTCTTTTTGTCTGCGGACGAGAGAGAAGGTGTTAGGTTATCTAAATCTACAGCCGGAACAATCATTGTAGATGCTACTCCTGCATTTACTTCCCGCACCACCGCGAAATTTGTGGTGATTTTTAAAGCAGTATTGGTGAATTTCGGATGAAACCCCTCCATTCCATCGGCCACCGGGACGGAAATTGCCTCTTTGTAGGCCGTGACGATGGCATCACGAATGAAGTCCTTTACGACTATATTTTTGAGTTCCTTCTCTCCAAGTATTTTAGATGGATCGATTTGCGGATCGATCGAAAAAGCCAGGCTGGTGGTTTGGCTTGAGGCCGTTGCCCTTCCTCCCGATAAGTCGGGCGCGAGCGAAGATCCTGCGAAAACAGTTATGGGAAGGACGGCACTCACTTTGCCGCCGTCTGTTCGGACAGTCTCTGTTTTTCCCGTGAAAGTTCCGTTTGCAACCTTGAATACAAATGCATCAACTGGCAATTCGTGCGCAAAATTCTCTTTTATATTTTCAATATCAAGAAAAGCTTCTGCCAACTCGGATTTAATTGCAGTCAGCACTTCAGAGGTCCGGACCGGTTGTATACCAAGGTAACCGGGATTCACCTCCGATATTTTACTTTGATTGGATGCTGAGCAATTCGTTAGAAGGAAAGTTACAGATAAGACTATTGATTTTTTTAACGGTTCCATTCTATATTCCGAATAGGAAATTCGAAAATTGTCAATACCATTCTGTGTCACTAACATTTCAAAATGCCCGCCCGATACCGCACCGCGATCCTGCTTCTCGCTGTCATTATTGGGGTGTTTCTCGTCGGACAGCATCTCGCCAACCGCCCATCAGACGATCCCCTCGAGCAGCGGGCCTACGTGTGGCAGCGGTTGCAAAATTCGCCAGAGGTGACGCAAGCCATTGAATCCGTGCCGGATTCTGTGAATGGTTTGCTCCCGCTCGTGGCGGAAATCCACTTCAAACAGGGCCCTGAAAATCCGCCAGCCATCACCCGGCCCACCCTTGCCGTTTCCAGTTTCCAGGACCGGGCGGAGGCAGGGAAAACCGATGCCGCCGTCATTCGGATCGGGGTTTCCGCAGCTGACACGAAATGGGATGCAGCGGCTTGCGAAATTGTCGCGGACATCGCCCGGGGAACGCTCATCTCCACAATCTGGGCGCCGCCGG
>JABDJT010000013.1 GCA_013003335.1 Verrucomicrobiales bacterium
GCGGAGCAGGGCCGACCCCGGAAAGAAGTTGGGGATCTATCTGCACTTGAGGAACCGATTTGTGATTCACCGTGCGCGTAAAAAACCGCTGACCGCTCTCCGGCGAGTGCAAAAACACGTGTAAAACGACCGCCTCAAAATCCGGACTTCCGCTGTGGCCGTGACTTTCCCAACTTGCCGCCTCGAGGTCGATTTCAATCGCACCGGTCAAAACCTCCCCTCCAATTTTCACCGCTGCTTCGGTGAAATCCGGGCCTGCAGAATGATTCCAGTGGCCAAACTGCACAATCTCCACCGGCTCACCATCGGTCGTTTCAAACGTGCGCCCGAATTCCCCGCCAAACCAGCGAGCCTGAATTTCCATCTCGGTATAAGCGGGGGAAAAGCCTTCTTTTTCCCCCACAACACCGGCTTGAAATACAGCTGAGCGAAAAGTGCGATATCGCCCGGCTTCGTTGGGATAATCTGGATTCACGGAAACGAATCAACAGGGTTTGTTCTCTGAATCAACCCTGTTGGTGCGAACCGGCGACCACCTTGAGATTCCATTTATTTCAGTTATCTTAATAATTCCCGCCTTCTCCTTGTTCGCGAATGCCTCGCAAAACTTCCAGGCTGCCACCGCCTTCCCGTCCTGTTCTGGCTGACTCGCGTTGGTCGAGAGCCGGCTGGGCCCTTGTCGATCCCGTCGCCCGCTGGTGGGATCGCCACCCGTTATTGCGGGTCGTCGCCGGATTCTGTCTGCTGGTCGGAGTCGTTGCCGGACTCATATTGTTCGGCATTTTCCTGCACTACGACCGCGCCGCAGCCAAATTTGATGTTCACCGCGTCGCCGTGATGCCCGAGCAATCGACGGTCTACGATGCCCGCGGCGAAGTGATCGGTCACTTGCATGGCGACGGTCGGAAAATGGTGTCTCTGGACGACGTTTCCCCCTTTTTCCAGAAAGCGCTGGTCGCGAGGGAAGACAAACGGTTTTACCGGCACGGTGGCGTGGACTTGATCGGCGCGATCCGTGCGGGCCTGCGGAACACGAAGGACGGCGAAGTTGTGCAAGGTGCCAGCACGCTGACGATGCAACTGGCGCGCAACACGTTCGATCAACGGGAGAAAACCATCCGGCGCAAGATGATTGAAATGGCGTTGGCCCGCCGCGTTGAGAGTCACTATTCCAAGGACGACATTTTATCTCTCTACGTGAACCGGATTTTCTTTGGCTCAGGCCTGAACGGGATCGAGCAGGCTGCGCAGGGATACTTCGGAAAATCCGCCCGAAACCTGAGCTTGCCAGAGTCGGCTATGATCGCCGGAATCATTCGCGCTCCGAACCGCTTTTCGCCCTACCGGCACTATGAAGACGCCATTCGGGAAATGCAGGACACGCTCGACCGGATGGCGGAGGAAAAGTTCATCCCCCGGGCAGAAGCGGACACGGCCAAATCGATGCGTCCGGCCGTTCTGCCGGCGGAACACGGGCTGCAGGTAAGGCGGGGCAGCCGGGTGCAAAATGCCCGGGAAGACAGCGAGGTGCTGGAAGCAGTCTTTCAAAAAGTGGACTCGATCCTGACGGACGACCAGCGGGACGAGGGTGGCGTTGAAATCTACACCACCATCGATTTGACCCTGCAGGAATTTGCCGGGCAGGCAGTGGAAAAACAACTGCTCCAAATCGAAATGCAGCCCGGTTTTCAGCATCCGACCTACGCCTCGTTCGCCGCAAAGTATCCGGAGCGAAATCCGGCAGTCCAGCCGAACTATCTACAGGCTGCCGTGAGCGTGATCGACAACAGCAATGGAGCGATTCGCGTGATGATCGGTGGTCGGGATTTCCGGCACAGCCGGTTCAACCGCGCAACACAGGCCCGACGACAGGTGGGTTCGATCCTGAAACCTCTGGTATACGCGACTGCCTTCGAAACCGGACTGTTCCCCGGGACGCTCGTCAGCGATGATCCGATTCGAGTGGACGAAATTCAGTGGGACCGGACAGGATGGGATCCGAAAAACCCGGACGGGAAATCCCTGGGCCTGCAACCGGTTTCGGTGGGCCTGATCCGCTCGCGCAACCCGATGAGTGTCCGCGTTGGGGAAAGGGCCGGTTTCGAGGCTGTGAAAACAATGCTGGATCACGCCGGAATCGCTGCGGAGGCGAACCTGGACGAAACCCCGCAGGTTTATATTGGAAACCTCGGAGCCAGTTTACATTCGCTCGTGAGCGCCTACTCCGTGTTCGCCAACGAGGGCTGGCGGCATGAGCCGTTCCTGATCGAGAGAATTGAATCCCGCGACGGCGAAGTGATTTTCGATCGGACAAAAGCGACGGGATATCGCGTTCTGTCTCCCGGTGCGACCTGGCTGACCTCAAACCTGATGCAGCAGACCCTGCAGCCCGGCGGGACGGGCGCCGCTGTTCGGGAACTTGGCTTTACCGCTGCAGCGGGAGGAAAGACTGGAACCACCAATGATTTTCGCGATGCGTGGTTTCTCGGTTACACCAGCAAGCTGACCGGGGGCATCTGGATCGGAATGGATCAGCCGGAAACAATCATTGATGGAGGATACGGCGGAAAACTTGCGCTGCCAATCTGGACGGCCGTTATGCTCGCCGCCGAAACTTCGGGCTACCAGTTTGATGCACTACCGCAATCCGACGAAATTCTCGAAGTGGAGCTGTGCCGGATCTCCGGCTGCCTGGCGGGAGACGAATGCCGTCGACTGAACTGCGTCTATCGCGAGCAAGTGCCTCATGCCATGATTCCACGCACAGGCTGTGACCAGCACTCGCGGGAATCGGACCTGACGAACCGGGAAGAGCCGGGATTTTTCGGGAGAATCAAAAACATCCTGGAACCGTGAAAACGAACGAACAGGGTTTGTTTGGCGAATCAACCCTGTTGATTCGAAACACATCCCCAATCCAAACTGCCGGGAAGTTTGGCCTATGATTACAAAAGCGCGGCTCGTTTATAATAGCGACTGACGCGGAATTTCGGCTGAATGAATCTGATCATTTTTCGGAATTTGCTCCACCATCGAACCCTGATATTTCAACCTAACCCCAGCACTCACCATGGATGTTCTTGAAACTCTCGCAGTCGCGCTCGGATTTGCGACTCTCGCCGGCCTGAACCTGTATATGACAGTTTTCGTCACGGGTTTGGCCATCAATATGAACTGGGTCGATGTATCCACCAAGTATCCGGAATTGCAGGTGTTGGGCGAGCCGGCCGTGCTGGTCGCCAGTGGAATCTTTTTCTGTCTCGAATTTTTCTCCGACAAAATTCCGTGGGTCGATTCTCTCTGGGACACGATTCACACCCTGATCCGTCCCGTTGGGGGTGGCCTGTTGGCGATTCATACGCTCGGGCCAACCGAGCCGGCATTTGACGTGATTATTGCGCTGTTGGCCGGTGGCACCACGCTGGTCTCCCACAGTTTCAAAGCCGGAACCCGATTGGCAATCAACGCGTCACCTGAACCCTTTTCCAATGTTGCGGCGAGCGTGGGCGGTGATGTAGCGGTGTTGGGCGGGATCGCCCTGATGTGGACCAACCCGATCCTCTTCGCGATTGTTTGTATCGCCTTCCTGAGTTTCTCCATTTACATGGGCCCGAAGCTGTTCCGCCGGATCAAAGGCTTCGCGCACCTCCTCTGGCACCGCTTCCTGGCAGTTTTTTTCCGGAAAGACGATCTGCGGCTGTATTCGCAATTGACCGCGGACGAGGATCTCCTGCTGTCAGACGTGCTGGGTGGTGAAAAACCGGACGTTCAATGGACTGCGCGGGTCCTGGTCGGGAAGTCGAAAAAGTTCAAGCCGCTTACGACAAACACGTTCGGATCGATCGTGGCCGTGGAAGGCGAAGACTTGAAACTGCACTTCGTCGGACGCCGCATGTTCCGCGATTATCACGCGTGCATTCCGCTGGACTCGATGGACGTGGTGGTGGAACCGAAATTCCTGGGTGACCTGGTGGTGCTGTTCGACCGTACGAACAAGCGCAAGATTGCACTGCGACTTCATGCTGGCCATCGAGGCCTGGGAGAGAAGATTGCGGAGGGAATCCTCGAACTCCAGGGAGGCGATCTGTCGGTCGATGTTCCGGAAGAACCGGCCCATGAAGAAAAAAGTGAAAAAAAATCAAATATTTCTAAGAAAGACTCCGAAGCCTCCGTTTCATGAGTAGAAAGAGTTAGTTTTCATAGCTCCCTTGAGTTGAGTTTTGTGTGTCAAACAAACGGCACCGGGTGGCCCAAAACCTGGTGCCGTTTGATTTTGTACAGTCGGCAGAACTTTTCGCCTGTCAGATAACCGGCTCGAAGGTCTCCCAGGAAATGTCAGGGAAAATCGGATTCGATTCCTCGATCTCTGTTAATTGATCGGATTCGTTCGAATTGCTGAAGATCGCCCACACCCGATCAAACTGTTCGAAGTGATCTTCGGTCCGCTTTTTCGCGTAGGGCCGGGCAGCTCCGTTTCGCATCAGGAACGCCCAGTCGCTGGATTGAGCCAGCATCAATTCGCGGGCCATTTGATTGACGCACCGGATTCGATATTCCGCATTGCTCTCCGGAATAGAATCGATGTTTTCTTTGAGAACTTTCACCACCCGCGAAAGCTGGTCGGCCCGCTTGTGCAGGTGGGGGTAAATCCAGGCGTTTTCCTCGCTCAACCAGGTCTCAAAATAGCCGCCCTCGCCCCAGGAGGATGAAACCGGCTCAACCGGCCGCAACTGAGCGGCCCCGCCCGTTTCAAGGTATGCCCCGGGGGTCGTGAATTCGAAATCTGTCCGATCGGCGGTATTTCGTAAGACTTTTTCCAGAAATTGGGGTCCTTCGAACCACCAATGCCCGAATAATTCTGCATCAAACGCACTCACGACGATCGGATGCTCGATTCCACGACTGGAAAGCGCAGCCAGTTGAGCTGCCCGGCTGCTGACAAAGTGGATTGCGTGTTCATCAGCAGCGCGATTGGCCAATGGCGGATCGTAGAGCAACTTTTCATCCGTCGAACCGGTGACCCGATGGAATTTCAGTCCGGTAAACCGCCGAATATCAGAACCCTCGAGGTATTCTTCAAGGGCCTCAGCCGGAGCTTCCAGACCGACATCCCTGAAAAATTCGCGATAGCGGGGATCTCCGGGGTAGCCGGACTCTGCACTCCAAACCTGCCGGCTGCTCTCGGTGTCACGGGCAAAAACCGCAAGTTCGTCTGCTGTTTCACCCGGCACAAAAGGAAACTCATCCGGAGCGTGTGGAGCCGAGGTCAGGCCGTGCTCCTCCACAAGCGTCCACTGGATTCCGGCGTTCTTGAGCAGTTTCGAGACGGCGGGAGCAAACGCACACTCCGGGAGCCAGAATCCCCGCGGTTTTTTCCCGAAACAGGATTCGTACAACGCAACGCCCGCCTCAATTTGGGCGCGCGCCGCCTCGGGCACCTTCATCAGGAGCGGAAGAAGGCCATGCGTCGCTCCGCAAGCGGTAATCTCGAGATGCCCCGAATCCTGCAAATCCTTGAAGGCACCGACCAGGTCCCGATCCCATTCGTCTTCGAAGAGCCTTTGCAAATGATGGAGCCGCTGCCCGTACCATTGCGCAATACGACGGTATCCGGCATCAACACCCCTTTCCACTTCACCATTCGCCAATTTGGCAGTTCGATCGAGATAGGCAGTCGCCCGTTCCTGCATCAGCGGATCCCGGAGCATGGAAAGCAACGTCGGGGAAAGATTCAGCGTCAATTTCCAGGGAACCTCCTCATCCCGCAATCGGTGGAGAACCTCCAAAAGAGGCAAATAGGCTTCCAGGATTGCTTCAAACAGCCAGTCTTCTTCCAAACAACGCGGCGTCTCGGGATGACGAACCCACGGAACGTGTGCATGAAGAACGAGAGCGCAGTGGCGATTCATATTTTCAGATCAAAGAACGAATCAGGACACTTTGAAAGCGTAAGCTGCCATTAACGCAAAAAATGCTCCCACTGCCACAAGAATCCTAACCAATCCCATTGGGGCATGATGCGTTTTTAATTTTAAATGTTGATCCCAAAACGTGTTTCCCTTCGCCAACAGGCGGAAGAAACCGGCCGCCATTGCGATGGCTTGCAGAATATTGATTCCCATTCCAAATCCTGCCACAAAGACATAAATCGACCGGCCCATCGCACGGAAGATTGGAACTGGTGAGCCATCCTGTGTCGTGACCCGAATTCCAAACAGAGCTTTGCCCGGCGTCGTTCCAAACAGCCAAATCAAAATGCCTTCGACCAGTTGCCAGGACCAAATTCCAATCAGGAGCATCATCAGCAACTTTTGCCCTGCTTCACTGGCCAGCACTTCCTGTTGCGCCCGAAACTGCGACCAGAAATCACCGAGGGTAGCTTCCTGAGGCAGAGTCGGCACTTCCACGAACGTCACCACCAGGGCTGACACGAGAAAATAATCGAACCAGCGTGCCCAGAAGCGGGCAAATGGCTGGACCTCGCGAGAGACAGGCAGGCCACTTTTGGCCCCGTCCGGGGCCGGTTGCTCTTTCACGTCCTCCAGCACGACTTCGGGTCCCAACTTTTGCTCGCGCTCCTTCCTTCGAACCGCTCGAATTGTCGATTCGAGGGCCGGCATCTCCTCCAAAGGCATCCATTTTTCCTGATCCCGTACCCACCCGAGATCCTTGGCCGAGATTTCCTTATCACGCAGCAACTCGGTCACGCGATACAACGAGAGTGGGCCCAGTTTTTTCCCCTGGCTGGAGATATAAAATTCCATTCGAGATTGCCGAACGCACACCACGTCGGGCCTGCGAAGAGTTTCGCCGGAAATCAGTCGCTGCGCAAGGCCTTGGCCGGTTCTTCGAAGGCGGCAATCATCGCCGGAATTAAAGCTGCCACCATGCAAACAAACATCGATCCCCCGCAGATCGTGAGCAAATCACCCGCTGTCTGCACCGCCGGCAACTCGCCCACCCCGTATATCTGTTCGTTGAAAAAATCGACCCCGAACCTCTGGCCAAACCACAATCCAATCTCATTTCGATAGGCAATGATCAATTGCGCCAGTGCCATTCCAACCCCGACACCGACCACACCCACCAGCAAACCCTGCGACAGAAAAATGGAAGCTATTTGCATTTCCCGGGCCCCGAGCGCCTTCAATAATCCGATCTCACCCCGTTTCTGGACGGTCACGGTGATCATCGTATTCATAATGCAAAATGCCCCCACGATCATGATCACGAACAGGATGAGGTACATCATTTGTCGCTCGATCGCGATCGCATCAAAAATTCCTTTGTGCATCACCGTCCAGGGCAGCACCCGCAACTCACTTCCCTGAATTTCAATGGCGGGTGGCCCTTTGATCTGGATCAGAGCAATCACGATCGCCGCCACGATGCTGGATCCGAATGCAATCCACAGGTTCCGGTTTTGAAACTTGATTCCGATCGGCAGCAAAATCAGAGCAGCCAACACCAGAAATC
>JABDJT010000032.1 GCA_013003335.1 Verrucomicrobiales bacterium
GCCGCTCAGAAAGATCCCGCGGATGTGCTGCGCAACGATTGAAATAAACCATCCTGTTTCTGATGAGCCAAATTCTCGAAGCCGACAATCTGACCAAGGTTTTTCAAACCAAAGATGGTGATGTCCGGGCCGTGGACGGCGTGTCCTTTTCCCTGGAGCCGGGAGATTTTGTGGCGATACACGGTCCGAGTGGCTGTGGGAAATCGACGTTGCTGTTGATGTCCGGTGCCCTGCTCTCGCCGGACGATGGAACGGTCACGATCAACGAGACCGACCCGTACAGCCTGTCCGCTGAAGCCCGATCGGCGTTTCGGGGAGAGAACATCGGGTTCGTGTTTCAGCAATTTCACCTGATTCCCTATCTCAGTGTGCTGGATAACATTCTCGTGAATGAACTCGCGGCGAACGGAAGCAGTGATGACGATTGGCCGCTGCAGGCGGAGATCCTTCTCGAAAAATTCCAGCTTGGGCACCGGAAGAATCATGTGCCGTCGCGCCTGAGCGTTGGCGAACAGCAGCGGGTGGCTCTCGCCCGGGCCCTGTTGCGAACCCCGGCACTCATTCTCGCCGACGAACCGACCGGTAATCTCGATCCGGAGAACTCGCAAATCCTGCTCGATCATCTTGGAGAATTTGCCGCCGGTGGCGGGGCCGTTTTGATGGTGACGCATGACGATCGGGCGCGTGAAGCAGCCAGTCGTTCGATCGATCTCTCGTGATCAGCTTTGCTTCTCGCGGATCGCGTACAGAAACTGTTCACCCCGCAGATAAATCGTGTCGCCGACGATTGCCGGAGTCGCGCTGAACCGGTCATCCAGCACATTCACACCGAGCGGCTTCGGTGTCGGGTCCGTGCTGATCACCATCGTGACACCACTCCGATCCAGGAGGTAAATCCGGTCGTCGGCTGCGACGGGAGATGCATAAACTTCCCGCAAGCCCGGCAGCCGAAACGGTCCGGTCGGTTCGTCGCCGGTTTTCCCCTCGACCCGCGACAGCACGCCCTGGTAGTGGGAGAGAAAATACAGGTAGCCGTCAACGAGCAACGGGGACGGGACGTAAGGCGTGCGGGCTGTCCGTTTCCAAATCACGTTTTCCGTGCCGGTGATATCGCCCATGGCACCGTCGAGCTTGATACCGAGCATGGCTTTTTTGACGTAGCTGCTCCCTGCGTAGACAAAGCCCTGCTCCCAAACCGGAGTCGCGACCACGTTGTCTGAAAGGCCGGAGCAATGCCAGATCACGTCACCGGTTTCCAGGTCGTATCCGCGAACAGCGGTGGTGCCGCTGACGACAAGCTGCGGTTTCCCCTCGTGCTCAATCACGATCGGGCTCGTCCAGGAAGTGCCTTCGTCCCGCTCTTTTCGCCAGACTTCGTCCCCGGTTTTCTTTTCAAACACGACGACAAAGGACTGCTCTTCGTGATCCCAGTTCACCGCAAGGTAATCCCCGGACAGGGCCGGTGAACTGCCTTCCCCGTGGCCGTGCTTGGTAAATTGATCTCCCAGGTCTTTCTCCCAAACCAACTTTCCTTCCGACGTCAGGCAAAAGAGTCCGTACGATCCGAAAAAGGCCCACACGTGTTCGCCATCGGTCACCACCGACGCGGAGGCGAGCGAACCGGATTCGTGGCCGCCTTCGTGAGGGAGTTTTGTGGCGACCGGAGTTTGCCAGAGAATTTTTCCGGAGTTGGCGTCGACTGCCAGAACCTCGAAGCGGTGTTTCTGCGAGATCGGCAGATTGTTGTGCGCGCCGGGCCGGCCGCTGTATTTCGGCTCCGCCAGTTTTTCGCCGAAGGGAATCGCAGTGGTAAGGAAAATCCGGTCCTCCCAGACAATCGGGGAGGAGTGACCGAGCCCCGGCAATTCGGTTTTCCAGGCAATATTGGTTTCTTCATCCCACTCGACCGGCGGATCGGCATTCGGTGCGACTCCGGTGCCGAGCGGGCCCCGAAACTGCGGCCAGTGTTCCTGCGCACCGAGCGGGAGAGCGAGCGTCAGGAAAAAAAACAGGAACCGCATGATACCGAACAAACAGGGTTTGTTTGGCGAATCAACCCTGTTGGTTCGTTTTCACTTCCAGGATTCGTCGAAGAATCCGGAAGCAACGATTTTTCCCGGTGCCAGGTTGTCCGGGTCCGTCCCGAGATGGATCACCGCCCAATCCGGCAACTTCGGGTTCTGGAGGGAATTGGTCCGGTCGTGACCTTCGCGGAATGTCAGGCCGGAATTGATGACGATGTATCGCTCCGGTTGAATCGGATTCGGGTAAATCAAAACGGGGACGTGAGTTTTGGGATCGTAGGTCCGGCCACCAATCTGAAGGGTTTCATCGGTCCAGGTGATCACGTTACCCATCTGTTCGATCACTTCGGCGATCAGGAGATTGGAAGAGGGATCGCCCCAGAGAATCAAATTGGCTTCCGCGGCATCGACACTGTCGACATCTTCGGATTCCTTGGATTCAAATTCGCCGCGCATCAGCTCGCGCCAGCGGTGGGTGAAATGATCGAGTTCAAAGTCGACCCAGCGGTTGAGAAGGAGATTGCCCCCCTTGCTGTCGGGCGGGACCACGAGAAACCGGCTCAAAAACGCATCATCGATCGGGCCCTGCAGGCCCGGCTGTTTTGACAGGCCCTGTGGTGTTCCCCATTTCCAGTTGCCCTCCGCATTTTTCCGGGCCGAAAGTGAAGAGACCGGAAAGCCGGGAGACACGGATTGCAGATCCTGCCCGTCGATCTTGAGAAGGAAACCGCCGATGTCCTGATCGAGAGGAGCATCAATTCGGAAGGAGGAAACATTTTTCGTGGTCAGCGTAATTTCCGATCCCTCTTTCGGCCAGGATGCGCTGACGCGTGTGTCCTGCCAGTGCTCGTCGAGGCCGGTCAGCGTGAGCCAATGCATTTTTCCGTAGCGGAGCGTGCGGGTTTGCAGCTCGACGGTTTCCGGATGCGGATCGCGGCCCTGTTCCCAGCTTTCCTTTAACCACGACCAGATTTCTTTGACCGAATCGTCGTGATACTTGTGGCCCATGCCCGGTCCGATGATGTGTCGCAGTTCCCCGCCTTCTGCCGCGATGGCTTCCGCCATGACATCGGCCGCCTGCTTCTGCTTGTCCTCCTCGCCGGAATACGCGAGGACAGGGCCGTTGAACAGGTTCCGCGTGTAATTTGGGACATCGTAGACGCCCCACAACGTTTGCTCGATTTCTGAAGGGAACGTCTCCGGGGTGAGTCGGTTGTAGCGGGCGGTTTCGGCGAAACCGGCCCCGGCGTGAACGGCACAAAATTGGTCGCGGTAATGGGCTCCGATGTGCCAGGCTCCGGCGCCGCCCATGGAAAATCCGGCGAGCGCAATTTTGTCGGGATCAATGTTGTAGTCGGCTTTCACCGCTTCGATCACTTCCAGCACATCGATTTCACCGGCGTGTTTCCACCCGACGCAATGGCGGCCGAACGGATGGACAATGATGGCGTCCTGTTGATCCGCGACTTTTCCACCGAGGGTCTGCGAGCGGGTCAGGCACCGCTGAATGAAATGAAGATCCGTGATCTTGTCGCCGCGGCCGTGAAGCCAGACGAGCAGGGGAACAGGCTTGCTGAGATCCAGGTTTTCCGGAATTTCGAGACCATAAGGCTGGGCGGATTCGTCGATCGACGACCAGTATCCGCGGACGGTCAGGCCGCGTTCTTTCAGCCACGAAGCAGTCGGCTCCAGGTTGGCCCGTTCTTTGAATCGTTCGTCGGCGAGATCGAGAATTTTCGCGGGGAGTGCGAATTCCTTATCGGAATAAAACTCGTTGTGGCGAAGAGCGTATTCCACGGCTTTCACCAGGACCGCGACATCCGCATCGTACTCTTCCCCCGAGATTTCAAACAACTTGTCCTCGAACCCGGCGAGCCGCTTCTCGATGGTTTCCCGCTCATCCGCCGGCAGGAAAATGTCGCTGATCGGCGGGATGCGACGATCAATTGCCGGAATGGGAGCGAGCGCATCCTGCCCGGGCAGGAATGCGGTAAAAAGCAGGGAAACGGTCAGTGCTGCTGTAAATCGGCTCACAGTTTCTCCTCCGAGAGCGGATCAATCCATCCGACTACCCTGTTGCCGTTCAGCAGGCATTTGTAATCAGTCGGGAACTTTCCGAAAATCGTCGAGACCTCGAAATGGACCGATACAGTGTCGTAAGAGCCGGCGAGTTCACCCCCGACGCGTTCGCTGCCGTTCCAGCGGAAACTGGTCGCCTCTTCCACGGTAACTGTGCCGAGATCCCCGCGCGCGATGCTGGCTTTTACCGGATGAAACCTTGGATCGCCGGTGTCATCCCACTTTCCGGCATTTGCCGTCAGGGCTGCCACTTTTTCCGGAGCTTCCTCCAGTTTTTTCTTGGCCTTGGCGCGGCTCGCCAGTACCTGCTGGGTTTTGGAGGAAACGAAATCGTTGTAACGCTTGGTGATCCGTTCCTTGAAATCCGTCTTGTCGACGTGCACTGCGGATCTCATAGCTCCGCTTCCAATTGTCAGATCGGTCCCGGACAGCGAGAGCACCTTCACTTCTGAGCCGGCGGCAATCTTGCTTTCCGCTTCGCCGCCACCGGGGAGAGAGATTTTGAATCCCACTGGTTCTTTCAGTGACACCGCTGACGGATAGGCGCGCGGCGGAACGCTGTTCCAGTTGTCCACGATTTGCATCAACGGGAGAATGATCGGCATCGGATATTGCGCTTCGACGAGCTTGTCGATTTCAGACTTCGGTGGCTCCGCCTTCGGTTGCGCCTTGGCGGCATTTTGATTCGTTTTCGGCTGCGTGTTCTGATTCGTGGATTTCGCAACGGGAGCTTTCTGAGCCTGCCGGGCTTTCTCTTCCCGTTCCTGCCTGGCTTTTTCCGCCAGGAGCCGGTCTTCATCGTCCCCGATCACACCGACTTTCTCAAAAATCGGACCGAGAAACGGCTTCAGATGCGGATCATAAAGCAGGTAACCACCGCCGATGACGAATGCGATGAGGAGGAGAAAAATGACGAATTTTTTCATAGCTGAACTTTACCGAATAATGCTGAACCTGCTGGAATTCAAGACACGATCGCACGAACCAACAGGGTTGGTTCGATGAACGTACCCGGTTGATTCGAATTCGGATCGGGCGGACTGTTGAGAATGAACGGCGTTTTCCCCCGATTCCCGGTTTTGATCCTGGTAGTAGCCACGGTTGCCATTCTGGCATGGGGACAGCAGAAACAGCCGGTTGAAGTAGATCCCGAAGTCTGGAAGCTGACTTTTGTGGATGAATTCGACGGGGGAAAGTTGGACCGGGAAAAGTGGAATCCGTATGACCCGTGGGAAGTGGTGCGGAACGGCGAATTGCAGGGGTATGTTCCCAACTCGATATTTTTTAAGGACGGGGTTCTCCGGATTCGTGCTTCCAAACAGCAGTCTCTCTATGACGGCGAGACGCGCGCCTACAGTTCCGGAATCATCACGACAAAGTCCAAATTCTCGCAGAAGTACGGGCGCTTTGAGATTTGTTGCAAGGTTCCGAAGGGAAAAGGACTGTGGCCGGCTTTCTGGATGCTTCCCGAGCCGCTGGCCTGGCCGCCGGAAATTGACGTGATGGAGCTGCTCGGCCATGAGACCAACGTGGCCTACCTGACTCACCACTGGCCCCACCCGAGGTTGAAGGACGAATCCGAATCGATCACGAAAGATTTCAAAGGACCGGACTTTTCAGCCGGTTTCCACACTTTCGCCGTGGAATGGGAGCCGGATGAAATCCGCTGGTTTGTGGACGGCGTTCAGCGGCATCGGGCAAAAAAACAAATCCCTGATGTTCCGATGTTTCTCCTCGTCAATCTGGCGGTGGGAGGCGGCTGGCCCGGGAATCCGAATGAAAAGACTGAGTTTCCCGCCTATTTCGAAGTGGATTACGTGAAGGCTTGGAAAAAAATCCGATAAAGCTATAATTTTCAAAAAATCAATAAGTTTTATTGACTATTAAGAAAAGTTAAGTTTATTGGCTGGGATTAGACGAATTCGGGAATTCCCGAGAATCATCTTCAACCTGCCAACTCATGAAAAACCTGCTCGCGATTGCAATCGCCCTTGTCGTGTTTGGAGGCTCCGTATTCGCTGAAGGATACCGGATGCACTCATCGAAGTCTGTCATTTCGCCGAAACGCGTGATTGGTCCGCCCGCTCCGGAAGAACCCTGTTTCACCTATGACTTTATCGATCTCGGATATGTCTATCGAAACCAGGGTCCCTTTTGGGCTGAAGACGGCCACGGTGGTGGTATCGATTTTTCCTACGGAATCGCCGGCCCACTTTACCTGACCGCATCCTACGACTACCTCGATACCAAGTATGAATTTGGTTGGCGTCCGGGCGGCACGACGCAGAATGTTGCCGCGGGACTCGGAATTTATCACGAGGTGGCGGAATGCCTGCACTTCACCCTGGAAGGGGGAGCTCTTTACAGCGATATCGAGATTGATCACGTTGCGACCCACGAAGACTGGGGCTGGTATGTCGGCCCGGGCGTGCGCGCCAAGTTCATCAAGGGCGTTGAGATTTTTGGAAACGTCTACTACGGCGAAATTCGCGATGACGAAGGCTGGTCCTACAACACCGGCCTCGTGATTGATGTGACGCACAACGTAGCTCTGAAGCTGGCCGGTTCGTTTGATGACGATGCCGAGACCTATTTCGCGGGCCTGCGCTTCAATTTCTAGTTCACGGCTGAACAGAAAGATCTGTAAGAAAGCCGGAGTGGAAACGCTCCGGCTTTTTTTCTTTTACCGGATGGCAGCGAGTGCCTCTTCGAACCGGTCTACCAGGTCCCCCGGTTCCTCCACTCCGATCCAGGTCCGGATCAGATTGCGATCGACACCGCGATCGGCAGCCCAATCCAGTTCCGGGTAGTGAGCCAACAGCGTGTAGGGGCAGGCGAGGGAATAATTCGTTCCCAGACTCGGCCCCTTGGAAACCCGGAGTGCATCGTAAAAGGGCGGTGCGGTTTTCGCTGCATCCTTAAGCAAAAACGAGATCAGACCGGAATAACCGCCGCCGGATTTGAGCGCGGCTTCGTAAAATTCCGGTGTTTCGGATTTGGGAAACCAAACCTGCTCGACGAGTGGGTGGCCTGACAGGAAATCGAACACCTCTTCGGCATTCTCATTGGTCGCGGTGACCCGCTCTACATAGTGGCGGGAGTTTGCTTCCAGGACGAGAGCATCGAGCGCGAAAAGAGGATTCGCGGCTTCCTCGTCGGCCAGCATTTCGCAGAATTCAGCAGCAAAAGGGCTGTCTGCCCGGACGGAAACGGCTCCGGCCATCACGTCCCCGACCCCGGAAAACGATTTCGTCAAACTGGTAGTCACAATGTCGGCAAACTGGAACGAGTCGACGTTAACCGACGTGGCAATCGTGTCGTCGATCACCAGCGGGATGCCTCGCTCGCGCAGACGTTGGCTGATTTCCGCCAGATCCGCCGTCCGGAGAAGGGGGTTACTGGGAATCTCGGTAAAAACACCGGCGAGCGATTCGTGTTCGGACAACGCGGATTCCAATTGGGAAACTCCACCACTATTGCCCGTGAGAGAAATGTCGATGACGCCGGCCGGGTTGAATTCCTCCTGAACCTTCATCAGGTCGAGATAAGGGAACTCGATTTGGGCGGTCGGCAAACCGGCACGCAACTTCAGCAAGCTGCGATGAATTGCCGAGATGGCCCCCATGCCGCAGGAAAACAGGAATACCCGTTTCGCACTCGCGTTTTCGCCCAAGTGTTCCGCCACGCGATCCCGAATAATGTCTCCCGCCTGATCACCCGCCGCGAGAATTTCCGGATCGACCGGGGAATCCGTCAGGGCCGCGTTGGCCAGTCGACTGGAAACGATTTCGCCGCTGTGCTGCCAGAATTTCCAGGCGGCATCGAATGATTCGTCGGGAAAAATCAGGGCCGTCAGATTTTCCCAGCCGTAGCTCTCCATTCGGCATGACGCCCCCGTTTTCGCTTTCACAAAATCGGCACCCCGCCACGCTGCGCCGAGCGAAGGTAAGACCATCGCCATTTCCCGGCCATCCGGTTTGCAAAATTCATCCCGCGCGGCAAGAAACAACTCCGCTACATCCGGATGTGTCACGAAACGCGGGTAACCGGTTTCCATTTCGTCGATCACCTTCTGATCGCCCTCCTCGTATCCGATCACGTGCTCCCAGCAGGGCAGACAAACCGATACCGCGTGGGGTGAATCCGGAATCGGTGCGCCGAGATCGGATTTTTCGCAAAGCGGGTCGGTGAAGAGATCGCGCATCGATCAGGAAACGTTCAAAAGACCTTCCCTCACATCCCGGATCAAATCAGCCACGTGTTCAATTCCGATGGAAAACCGGACCAGCGAATCGGTGATGCCAACGGATTCCCGAGTCTCCTTCGGCACACTGGCATGTGTCATCGAAGCGGGATGACAGCAAAGCGACTCGACTCCTCCGAGGCTCTCGGCCTTGGGAAAATAACGGAGGCCGTCGAGAAATTGCTGGGTTGCCTCGAGGCTCAGGCCAAAATCAGCCGTCACGATGCCGGACCCGCCGGACATCTGCCGCTTCGCGATTTCGAATTGCGGGTGCGATTCCAGGAACGGGTATCGGACAAATTTGGCGTCGGTTTCGTCTTCCAGAAACCGGGCAAAAGTCAGCGCGTTTTCGCAATGCCGTTCCATCCGGATCGCTTCCGTTTTCGCTCCCCGCACCGTCAGCCAGCAATCCATGGGTGAGGGCTGCAACCCGAGTGCTTTCTGCGCGAAAATCATTTTTTCCTGCCAGTCACCGTCGTTTGTGCAAACCGCGCCGACAAGCGCATCGGAATGGCCGTTCGTGTATTTTGTGAGCGAGACGAGCGACAGATCGGCCCCGAGTTCAAGCGGACGCTGGAGAAAACTGGAAGCAAAGGTGTTGTCGACAAGGAGTGGCGCACCGGCCGCGTGGGCGGCTTCCGCCGAGCGTGCGATGTCGATGACTTTCAGGTTTGGATTGGTCGGCGATTCGATCCAGACCAGGGCGGGCTTGTGATCGGCGATAGCACCAAACGTCGCATCGTCGGTGAAATCGAGGTATACGATTTCCACGCCGAATTTTGTGAACACCTGGTCAAACAGGCGGAAGGTGCAGCCGTAAATATTTTCTTCCGCCACGACGGTATCGCCCGATTTCAAAGTCGATACGACGGCCGTGATCGCCGATACGCCGCTGCCGAAAACGGTGGCGTGCTCGGCCGATTCGAGGCTTGCGATCGTCCGGTCGAGCAGTCGGAAATTTGGATTTCCCGACCGGGTGTAGTCGAACTGATTCGGATTTCCGTATTCGAATGTCGAGGTCAGCCAGACCGGTGGAATGACCGCTCCGGTTTCGCCCACGAAATCGCGCCCCGAGTGAATGGCCCGGGTTTCGAAATGTTCGTCGCTGGAATTTTCTTCGTTCACGATCCAACAGGGTACGTTCGATGAACCAACAGGGTTGGTTCGTTCCGGTCAACTCAAAGGTCTGTCAGCCTTTCAATCGCCGTCTCAATCCCGTCTTCAATTTCGACGATCAGTGGGTTTTCGTCTTCGCCGGGCTCTTCGAGCGTTTCGAACTGGCTGTCGAGCAACGATGGCGGCATGTATTCGTGCTCCCGGTCGTTGACATGGCCGAGGATGGTTTCTTTCGAACCGCGAATAAAAATGATCAGCGGATTTTTGAAATCGCGGAGCAGGTAATCGCGGTATTCGCGCTTCAGTGCCGAGCAGGCGAGCGTCACGGGTTTTCCTTCGGGTGATTTTTCGATCGCGGATTTCGCTTCTTCGCGAAGTCGATCGAACCACGGCCAGCGGTCATCGTCCGTCAGCGGGATTCCCGCGCCCATTTTCTCCTTATTTTCCGGCGGATGAAAATCGTCGCCTTCGAGGAATGGCCAACCGCTCCGTTCTTCCAGCGTGCGACCAAGGGTGGTTTTCCCACATCCGGAGACGCCCATGAGGACGATGAGATCGTGGTTCATCTGCCAAAAACCGCCTCCGGCAACTCCCGCTCAATCTCGTCATTCCGATACCCGAACCCGCCGTCCTGCGCCAGCGTCGAGCCATCCGAAATCCCGTTGCGCCGTACATGCAGGCCGGGGTGAATCTTTTCATCCGGCAAACTCGCGGCCGGGTAAAACTGCATCGCGTTGCTCTCGACTCCCATGATTGTTCCAGCGTGAGCGGCGAGGAGAAAATGCGGGATCTGGGCGAGCATGGGGTTGGTCAAGTCCTGCACCATCAAGGTCATGCCATGGGCTTTCGCCCAGCAGAGACTGAGCAACGCGCCGGTCTGGGTTTTGCAGGTTTTCAGGGCGACCCCGGTCCAGCCGAGTTCACGGCCCATTTTCACAAAACGCCAATCGTGTGCGCTTTCGTCCATGAAAAGCGGTTTGCGGGCGGACACGCTGTGGACGTCGATCTGGTTCGCCTCGAGGT
>JABDJT010000114.1 GCA_013003335.1 Verrucomicrobiales bacterium
TTCCACACCTAGCCCCGTCAATTGTAAATCGATTATCAATTACTTAAGTGGAGGCGAGGGGAGTCGAACCCCTGTCCTAATGGCCGTCCAAACAAGCCTCTACATGCTTATCCAGTCTTTTGATTTAGGAGCTGGGGCTTCGATTGGCAGAATCCGTCTTCTCCGATTGCCACTGTAACCTCTCGCGTCAACGGCCGGACACCCGCCGCGACGCCAGCCTGCAAAAGTAGTCGTGGCATCACCTCAGCAGGCGTCGGGTGAGCCACGGGCCGCTCAATTAGGCAGCCAATGCAAGTTCAGGTTCGTTATTTGCTTTTGTTTTTTGATCGGCTTTTTACGAGGCCAACCGATCAACCTCGGCATGCAGCCTATCCTTCAAACCACCAGTCGAAACCAGTGCGCCCCCGGATGGGTGATGTGTTTCAGAATAACGCGGATTGCTCCAATTTCAACCCGGGAGAAACGGCTGTCCCGGACTTCCGGGCAGACCCGATCCAATCACTCTTCCGGCGGCTGTTCGCTGAATACCCGAATCTCAAACACAGTATCGGGATCAATGACCTTGCCGGCCCAACCGCTGGCCTGGCTTTCTCCGCTGCCTTCGGCCGGTTCCGCCTCGTGGCCGAATCCCCAGCCGCCGTATGTAAATTTAACTTCGAGGTCGAGGGAAGCTTTGGCGTCGAAAACACCGAGGTGCCGGGCTTCGTAAAAAATCTCGTTGGTCCCGTTAAAGCCGGACTCAGCGCCATCGCCGTTTTCAAGAAGCTGCTGCCGGGTCACCGGGACACCCATCGATTCACCCGTGTCCATCCGGGTGATTTCCAGCCACTCGACGGTATCCGGAAGGTCGGCAATCTCGCGGGCGCGGTGATTCCCACCCCGGTAAATCGTCGTATTCCACAATTCCGGGATGTTGGAACGGAACAGGATCAGCCCTTCGGCAGGAATCTCGGAAATGGCCGATTCCCGCGGTTCTTCGACGGGGACGGTTTCCGTTTCCAGGGGAAGGGATTCGACTTCCACTGCCAATGTTGGCGCCACCGACGCCAGCGGAGCGGTTTGTTCCATCTCCGGTTGCCGGGAGGAACTCATTTCTTCAGCGGGTCGCCCGGCAGGTGCGTGTCCCGCGATGATTTCGAATTTGACCCGCGAGATCTCGCGTCCTGCCCACGCGTAGGCCTGACCGGATCCGATTTCATACCGGTGACCAAATCCCCAGCCCCCGGCACCGAACTTGGTCTCGACCTCGTGGGGCACGGTTTCGTCGAAAATTCCGAGGTGAACGCTTCCAAAATAATTTTCAGCGCGACCGGACCAGCCCATCGTCCCGGTGCGGGAATCACCGACAATCAATTCCTCGCGCGTAATGGGAAGGGTGACCGAATCCCCGGTATCGAGGCGCCTGATGCGGATGAATTCCACGTCAGCGGGCAGAATTTTCAGCGGGATCGCGAAATTGCCATTCGAATCTTCAAAATCGGTGTTCCAGATTTTCGGATCGTCGGATCGAAACACCACGGTCTCGCGATCAGAGGATGGAGTTTCCCCGACAGCGGCACTCTGCGGTTCCCGGTCATCTCCTTTCGTCGGCAGAGGGATCGGGCCCAGATCGCCAGCATCCAGTTCCACGCCATACCCATCCCCTTGCTCGCCGGAAAATCGTTCGGGCGTGAGTGGAAGTACATTCACGTCCGGAAGCTTTTTACTCGAAGCCGAAGTTTCCGTGTCAGCTTGAGACAAAATCGCCTCTCCTTCCGGAATGGAACGGGTCAGTTGCCGAATCTCCTGTTTCAGTTCGCGAATGGTGGAATCTTTTTCCGATAGAGTTTTGCGGAGTTCTTCGATCTCTCCGGAAGCGTCCCCGTTTCCATTTCCGTTTCCGCCTCCCGAACTGGACAGGGACGCGGTTTCCACAACAGCTGCGGCCGATTTCAAATCCTCAATCGAACGCTGGGGCGCAGTCAAGTCCCGGTCGATTTCGGCATCTTCCGCTTCTCCTTCAGGCTCCAGCCCGGCTTCCGCTTTTGCGGCTGCAGATTCAGCCTGTTCCGCGCGCTCGCGGGATTCGATCTCACGCCGACTCGGCCCCAGGCCCAGCAGCCTTCGCATGAAACTACTACTGCTGCTCCTGCCTTCCGCTCCAGCCTTCGTTCGTTTGAGGTCGCCTTCCAGTTTCGAAAGCCGTTTGGTTTCGGATTCGAGCCGTTCCTTCAAGGCGGCGGCTTCCGAGCGTTCGGACTCCAACTGCCCCTTCAATTCCTCCAACTCGTCCTGAAAGTGCGAAGAATCCAGCTCCGGAACTTGCGACGTATCTGCCGAAGGAGTCAGGGCCACCGTTTTGAGCGCTTCGATCGATGAATCAAAAGCAGCCGAAATTCGCTGCGGGCCTCCTGCGGTTTTCGTTCCAATCTCGGAATGCGGCAGCAGCTCGGCCGAATGAGTCAGCGAGCTGCGAATCCCGGCCAACTTGCGCTCAATCCGGCTGAGATTTTTCGTCAGTTCCACATCCTTTACGCTTCCCGCGTCTTTCAGCGAATCCAGTTCTTTCAAAAAGCCGCGAGCGGAATCTTTGGAAAGCCAGTCGAGGCGTCCGTCAATTTCGGCCAGCTCCCGGTGAAGTCCGTTTTGAAACCCGGACAACTGTTTCTTCGTGATTTCCAGCTCGCCGGTCGCCGTTTCCACCTCCGGCAACCATTTTGGTTCTTCGGTGTCCGGTTTCGGATTCGATTCCATGTTTCCCACCATCTCGTCGATTCGCTTTTCCACGCACTGGACGGGTTGCAAAATATCCCGCAACCGGCCCTGTCGCTGCTGGAGTCGTTTTCGCATTTCCACCGCGCCGCTTACGCAGCCGGTTGCATTTTGATGGTGAACGCGAAGCTGATCCTCCAGTTTTCGGAGCCGCTTGGCCAGCGCTGCCGCGTTCTTGTCGTTGCGCGCTTCGGCCAGTTTCCGGCGAACCGGCCCGAGTTCATTGACCCCTTCCCAAACCTGATCGTTTTGTTCCTGCACACGGGATTCAATTTGTTCCAACCTCGATATTCCGGAACCGATTCGCTGCCGCTCGCTCTTGATCACCTCGATCAACTGAATCAGCGAAGCGTGGGCATGCGCCAGAGCAGCATGATCGCCCGGCCGATCGGGATTCGCTTCCGTCAACGCCACGAGATCCGCTACCCGGCGCTGCTTTTCCTCCAATTGCGACTGGGTGAGAGCCAGTTTTTCGTCGCGCCGCTCAATTTCGCTTCGCTGTTGGCTGATCAGAAACTTCGCGGCGTCCATTTCACCCTGCAACTCCGCCCGCGAACGCTCGAATTCCGCCTCGATTTGATCCCGGAACGCCTGTGCCTCGTCCGGATTCTTTTCCTGGAATGATTCCGCCGAATCCGTCGCAGACTGATTTCCGTTTCCGTTCTTTCGATTCCGGAAAATCAAAAACCCGAGATACAGGCCCCCGAAAAAGAGCAAAACGGAATGCGCGAGTGCCGTCCAGTCCATCCCATTCGGTGGCAACGGCAGCGATTCATCCTGACCCAATATTCGGGGGAAAAAAATCAGGAGATCACCGGTTTCTGGCAGGAAAATCGGCATCAGGTTATAAAATTATTAGAAAACTGATAATATCGTTGAAAAATCGGTGTTCGCCAAGATAAAGACGCAAAAATTCGTCGCAATTTTGCGAAAAAGTTTGTTCGCCCCGCGCTGATTCCGAACAAACAGGGTTGATTCGGTGAACAAACCCTGTTGGTTCGATTTCTGTCCGCGTCCGCCGACCATGAAATTCAGCCGCCAGTATTTTGCGTCCCGCTCGCGTGATCGCTCTTTCCTGATCAAAACCGCAGCTGCAATCGGCGGAATCGGCTGCATTGCGGGGCTGGCAGTTTCAATTTTCACGGTGGGAACGGGTTTGATGCCGCTGGTTTCGTTCGGGGACTTTATCGAAAACCCGGAAAATATCGGCCAAAAAATCACGCTACCGGAAACCACCCGCGATTTTACCACGGTGGAGGTGGCCGATCAGATCCGGGCGCTGAGCCACGGTGGGCTGGCCGATTTCGCTTTTTCAGAGGACGGCGCAAAGTCGGTGGAAGCCACCGAGGCAGCTGATTCCGTTCAGCTTTATGCGGAAAACCTGATCCAGAATTCCACCAAAATCCCGATTGAGGAGCAATCCCTGCTCCGGCTGCTGGCGAAAGGTTTGCTCGGCGAAAAAGCGGAGAGTGAACAGTCTCTCACCATGCTGGAAAAACGGTTGGCGGATTCCGACTCCCCTCCCCGCTTCACCCGCGAATTTGCGGGCGATGTCCTTTTCAAACACAGGCGATTCGATGAATCGATCAAAAAATTCCGCTCAGAGGGCGAATCGTTTCCCGATGCCACCTACAGCCGGCGACGCACGCTCGAAATCCTGCAGCAGGAGGAAAAATTCGATGAATTGACCGATCTGTATCGCTCGGAAACGTACGCCGGAGTCGCGACGCTGCACACGCGGATGATGCTGGCGGCGAAATTCCGGCATTGGGGTGAGCTTTTTAAAACGGTGCTGGAATATGATTTTTTGCGTTTCCGGCCGTGGGCCGTATCCCTGGCGCTGATCTGCGCTGCGATCTGGTTCGTGATCCTCGGGCAGTTCGGTGGACTGGAGCGTCACCAGATTGCAAAATACATCCCCGCCCTGGTCTGCGGAATGTTCAGCGCATCGGCCACGCTGTTCGTGGTCGTTGTCCAGGAACAGATCCAGGGGTTCGTGTTCGATCCGGAATATTCCAGCCCGGTTCAACAGGCGATTTATTGCATCGCGGGAATCGGTTTGCGGGAGGAATTTCTGAAATTGCTGTTTTTCGTGCCGATTGCCCTCGCCTTGCGGAAGCGTCACGACGACCTCACCGCCCTGATCTGCGCCGGCATGGTCGGGCTGGGTTTCGCCATGCAGGAAAATCTCGGCTACTTCGGCGATGAACCGTCCTTCACGCCCTGGTCACGCTTTCTCACGGCTAATTTTTTCCACGTCGCGCTCACCGGCATCGTCGGCCTTTCCCTCTACCGCGTGATTCGCCTCCGCGGACGCGGCTGGGAAAATTTCCTGCTCGATTTCATCATGATGGTCGTCGCGCACGGTATGTACGACGCGGTGATCATGATGCCGTTGCTGAGTTCGTATTCGTTTCTTGCCACGATCATTATTTACGCGCTGCTGACCTACCGGTTTCTCGATCTCGCCGACGACCTTGGCGGCACCAACGCCGCGCAGGCGGTTTCCCCGCTAGCCGTTTTCGTTCTCGGGTCCGCCCTCCTGATCAGCATCGTTTTCGTCGCGGCCTGCTGGGGCGTGCCGTTTCAATTCGCGTTCGCCACCTTCCTGATGTCCCTTGCCGGAATGCTTCCAATCGCCTTCATTTTCATCAATCGCTTCCGAAACGCCTGATTCGATTCCGGACTTTTCAAACGGCCCCCACTTCATACAATTCCCGTCACTATGATCAAACGAACCCTCATTGTCGCCCTCACGCTGGGCCTCCTCACCCCCGCTTTGGCGGCGGAAAAACTCGATCTCCTGCTGATCGACGGCCAGAACAATCATGCCTGGAAGGAAACGTCTCCGCTTCTCGTTTCCATTCTCGAAAAATCCGGGCGGTTCAATGTCACGGTTTCCACCACCCCTTCATCACCGCCTCGCGCCCCGCGAAAACCGAAAAACGGAGCGCCTGAGGCCGAAGTCGCCAAGTACAATGCCGCTTTGAAAAAATGGATGGCGGACGCCGACACCCTCAAAGCCGAAAACAAGAAGAAATGGGCAGCGTGGCGCCCGAAGTTTGCGGATTACGACGTTGTCGTGTCGAATTACAACGGCGAACCCTGGCCGGAGGAAGTGCAGAAAGCATTCGAAGAATACGTCAGCGGCGGAGGTGGGTTCGTTTCGGTTCACGCCGCCGACAACGCCTTTCCGCAATGGAAAGCCTACAACGAAATGATCGCCGTCGGCGGTTGGGGCGGACGAAATGAAAAATCGGGTCCCTACCTCCGGTTGCGCGATGGAAAATGGACGAAAGATACCACCCCCGGTCGTGGAGGAGCCCACGGCTCCCAGCATGAATTCCTGATCGAAATCCAGCAGCCGGACCACCCGATCGTGAAAGGTCTGCCGAAAAAATGGATGCACGCCCAGGACGAGCTTTACGACCGCCTGCGCGGCCCCGCTGTCAATGTGACCGTCCTCGCATCCGCCTTCGCTTCACCGGATCACAGGGGTTCCGGAGAACACGAACCGATGCTAATGGTGACCGAATACGGCGACGGACGGTGTTTTCACACCACTCTCGGCCACAGCACAGTCTCGATGAAAGGTCGCGGATTCCAGGAGACGCTCGTGCGTGGCGCGGAATGGGTCGCAACCGGGAAAGTCACCTTCCCTGATGTGCCCGCGTCCGAACTTCCGGCTGAAGGAAAAGCCGCCGTGGCGGAAGACTGACTTTCGAATGAACAGGGTTGGTTCACCGAACGAACCCTGTTGGATCGTTCAAGGCATCCGGATGCCCAGGTTTTCCGCATTCACGCGGCGGACACCTTTTGCCTTCAAATCGTCGAAGTGCCACCACTCACTCTTGATGATCCGGAATCCGGCATTTCTCATCGCAGCCTGCAATTTTTCCAGGTTGGCCGCAATTTCCTGATCGCTGCCAGCGTATTTTGATGCTGCTTTGCTGGAAAATTCGTCGAATTTGGACGGCATTTTCAGAGGCGATCCATCAGCTTTAACGATTGTGAGGTCGACGGCGATTCCGTAGCAGTGCAGGGACAGGCCTTTCGAAGGCGGCACGACGTATTTCGGATCTTTCACCGCATCCCAAAGCGCCAGGTGCGCTTCCGGCGGACGCCACGCATCCCAGACCTTGAGAGCGTAACCCTGCTTTTTCAACTCGCGCTGGGCTTTGCGGAGTTTTTCGCTGGTCGATCGGTTCACGAGGCACGGCATGTCCTTCAGATACAGCGGTTTTCCGCTCGCGGAAGTCACGGTGTATTGCAAATCAACGTGGACTCCAGGCACAGCGGATTTCAATTCGACCAAGCCGTACCGTTTTGCTTTTGTCACGATCGAACGGTGATTGTTCGAATTGGGTCCTCGTGGGCTTTTCGCATGGACGCTGGTGAAGATTACAAGCGCCGCAAACAGGACGAGCGGCAGGAGAACGGGGAATCGGCGACGAATGATTTGGCTCATTTAATTATCAGAATTTATGGACATTGTGAAAATTTAAAGGAAATTAGGGC
>JABDJT010000174.1 GCA_013003335.1 Verrucomicrobiales bacterium
GCATCGGACGAAGTATTTCTGCGCAGAGCGTTCCTGGATTTACTGGGGATTTTGCCGCCGGAAAAAGAGCGGGCTGATTTTTTGGCGAATCCAAACCGGGAAAAACTGATCGACGACCTGCTCGCGCGGGACGTGGATTATGCGGAGCACTGGTTGACGTTTTGGAATGACCTGCTGCGAAACGATTACGTCGGAACGGGGTTTATCGACGGCGGCCGGAAACAGATCACCGGCTGGCTCCATCATGCTTTGAAACAGAATGTGCCCTATGACCAGTTCGTCCGGCAACTGATCGCGCCGCCGACGGACGACTCGCAGGGCTTCATCGCGGGGATCAAGTGGCGGGGCGAAGTGAACGCGAGTCAGCGCCGCGAGTTGCAATTCTCGCAAAATATTTCGCAGGTGTTTCTCGGCATCAACATGAAGTGCGCGTCCTGTCACGACAGCTTTATCGACCGCTGGAAACTGGAGGAGGCGTATCATTTGGCGGCCATTATCGCCGAGCAACCCCTCGAAATTCACCGCTGCGACAAGCCCATCGGAGAGACCGCGAAGGCGGCGTGGATTTTTCCGGAGCTGGGCGAAATCAATCCGCAGGCTCCGAAACCGGCCCGTCTCCAGCAGCTCGCCGGTTTGATGACTCATCGCGAAAACGGGCGGTTCACCCGCACGCTGGTGAACCGGATCTGGCACCGGATGATGGGCCGGGGGATCGTGCATCCGGTCGACGCGATGCACACCGAGCCGTGGAACGGGGACCTGCTCGATTGGCTGGCTGAGGATTTTGCGGAGAACGGATACGACATCAAGAAGCTGCTCGCCCGGATCGCGAACTCGGCCGCGTATCAATCCGAGACAGCGCCGACGCCGACGGAGGACGAGTTGGTCGACGGCTTCACCTATCGCGGCCCGGTCGCGCGGCGGCTCACGGCGGAGCAGTTCATCGACGCAGTCTGGACCCTTACAAAAACCCATCCCGTTACGCCGACGGCGAAAGTAACGCGTTACAAGGTCGAGCCGGGGAAATTCCTGGACGTGGAACTGACCGGAAAATGGGTCTGGTCGCCGACCGAATGGCCGCCGAAAGCCGGCGAGGCCATTTCGATCCGGAAAATCGTCACGCTCGATGAAGCGCCGAAGCAGGCGCGCGCGGTGGTGACGGTCGACAACAGCTACGAGCTTTGGGTGAACGGCAAAAAAGTCGGCGGCGACGGCGATTGGATGACCATCGCGGCATTCGATTTGAAAGGGTTTTTGAGGAAAGGTGCCAACCAGATTCTGATCGTGGCCCGGAACGGCGGCAATGGTCCGAACGCGGCTGCGGCCTATTTTGAGGCGGACATCGACGGGCAGCGGGTCGCCACGGATGGCACCTGGCAGTGGTCGAAAACGCTACCGGACAAGCGCGGCAAGTTCGCCAAAAAAGTCGAGGACTGGGGCAAGGTGAAAGTCATTGCCGGCGGCTGGATGGCGCAGGTGGCGGACGGCGCCCGCGCTGGGCTGGCCAATGTGAACGCCCCGCCGGTCCGCGCTTCCCTCGTGAAATCTGATCTGCTGATGCGATCCCTCGGCCGCCCGAATCGCGAACAAGTCGTAACCGTCCGTCCAGAACAGCTCAGCACCCTGCAGGCGATCGATCTGGCGAATGGCAAGATTTTGACCGGACTGCTCCAGCGCGGCGCGGCGAATCTCGAGGGCGAATTTTCCGGTCAGCCGGCCGAAAAGATCATCGAGACGCTTTTCGTCCGCGCCGTTTCACGAAAGCCATCCGATTCTGAATCCGCCGTTCTTTCCGAAATTTTCAACGCCGCCGACGGCCCTCGCCAGGGATTGGAAGACGTTCTCTGGGCCGTGCTGATGCTGCCGGAATTCCAGCTGGTGCGCTGACGAACGAACACGGTTGATTCGGAGAACAGACCCTGTTCATTCGTGAAAAATCTCTCCCTATGAAGCCGTTTTTACGCCTCGCCGTTTTCATTTTCCCCTTCGCCCTGCTTGCCGCCTGCGACGACGAACCGGAACAGACTTCCGCCCCGGCCGAACCGGGCGGGTTTCCAAAACGCTATGACGTCGAGGTTTCCGAATCAGACGGACTGACGCGGCTGAAAGGCGAAACCGAACCTTTCTCGGGGCAGGTCGTGATGCGGAACAAGGAGTGGAAGATGG
>JABDJT010000242.1 GCA_013003335.1 Verrucomicrobiales bacterium
GCCGCGCGGGAAATTCCATTTTCGATCTTCATACTCGAGATGAATCCCCTCACTGGCGAGCTTTCCAACCGCGAGGGTCTCGGCTTCGCGAATCAGCCGGTCACGGAAAATCCAGGCCACCGTCGCCGCAATCGCGATCAGTATGATGAACGTGAAGACGAGATTCGCCACGAACCTCCAGAATTTGCCCTTCTTCTTCTCCAGCGTTTTGGTCCGGTTTTTCCGCGAACGCTTGATCCGCTTCTTACGGGCCGACTCGTTCTCGTCGGACCACGGATCATCATCGGGATCGACCAGGAAAAGCGGATCATCATCGCTGATCACCAACGTGGTACCGTCCGGATTGAGTTCGGCTTCCGCATCCACCCCGGTCTCCATTTTTGGCTCCACTTTGGGGTCAGGCCGAGGATCATCGGCAGGCTCAGCCGGAACTTCTTCGTCGACCGATTCGACTTCCTCCAGGGGAGCTTCCAAAATTACAGGCGTTGAATCTACTGATTCCTCTTCCGGTGCATCGGACTCCTCTTTCCGGTCTCGAACCTCCCGAAGATCATCCACGATCCTGCTGTCGATCAATTCGCGTTCCCGTCGCGTCTTCGTGACCGCTGCCGCGATGGGATTGTGCTCAGTCTCCGGTATCGGAATGGAATCACCCCGCGCTTTGGATTCATCGAGCGACTTCGCAACCGGGTTCACCAATTCCGTCGGCGCTTCGTCCGAAACTTCCGCCTCGTCCTCTCCGTCATTCGCGACCGCAGCGAGTTCTACCTCCCCGATCGATTCCACGCCCTCATCGGTCACCTCCAGGATCGGACCGGTCGGTTCGGCGACTTCCTCAAGTTCAACAAACTCCGTTTCATCTTCCTCCGCCGGTTCGGTAACCTCGTCCACCTTTCCTTCCCCGGCCGGGTCCGGAGTTTCCCCGCGGGTTGCGTTCCCGGAACGTGAATCCCCCTGCCCCTTCGGGCGGTTTTTTTTTGGCTTTGGTGCCGGTTTTACCGGTGGACCGCTTTCAAGCCAATCCAGGTCATCGGGTTCGTTACTGCTTGCGTTCGACATCTGTCTTGTTTCAAAATTGCGCGAACTCTAATTTCCCAAACAATCAGTTATGCGCAAATTGATCCTTTCTCAGTCTTTCCTTTCACTTTCGGCCGCTTTCCTGGCCGTCACCTTCGCCGCTCCTGCCCTGTTGGCGCAGGATTCGACCAACTTTCCTACGATTGGCGAAGTCGTTCGCTTAGACCCGGAAATGGACAATCTTGTCCCCAAGGGCGAGAAAATCGAGGTCCTGACCTCCGGTTTCCTCTGGGCCGAGGGACCGGTTTGGGTTCCCCGGAAACAGCACAAATACGGCGGCTATGTCCTCTTTTCCGATATCCCGAACAATCGTGTCGTTCGCTGGGACGAAGGCAAAGGCGGTAAAACCTGGCTGAAGCCCTCCGGCTACACCGGGCCCGGAAAATACGGGGGCGAACCCGGCTGCAACGGCCTGCTGCTTGATTCCGAAGGCCGCCTCGTCAGCTGCGAACACGGTGACCGCCGCATCTCGGTTATCACGAAAGACGGCGGAAAAATGACCCTCGTCGACAATTTCGAAGGCAAACGCCTCAATTCGCCGAACGACGCCTGCTACCATAAGAACGGCGACCTGTATTTCACCGACCCGCCCTACGGGTTGCCGGAACGGTGGGACGATCCACGCCGCGAACTGGATTTCTGCGGCGTCTACCGCCTCTCGAAGGACGGGGAATTGACCCTGCTCACAAAAGAAATGACCCGCCCGAACGGCATCGCATTTTCGCCGGATTTTAAAACATTGTACGTCGCGCAGTCCGATCCCGAAGCCGCCATCTGGAAATCGTTCCCGGTAAAAGAGGACGGCACGCTCGGTGACGGGAAGCTGTTTTACGACGCGACCGAGAATTTCAAGAAAGGACTGCCAGGCCTGCCCGACGGCCTGAAAGTTGACACCCACGGCCATATCTGGGCAACCGGCCCGGGTGGTGTGTACGTTTTCGCTCCCGATGGAAAATTGCTCGGCCGGATTTCCACCGGCGAAAAAACCGCCAACTGCGGCTGGGGAAATGACGGCAGCACCCTCTATCTCACTGCGGACATGTATCTTTGCCGGATCAAAACCACCGCCAAAGGCGCCGGTTGGGAGTGATTGCCAAGAAACGATCTGATAGGGTTGGTTCGATGAACAGACCCTGTTTGCGCGAAATCGGTTCGGGGGTTACAAATCCATCCCTCGCTTGATTTCGCATGACTCGATGCCTCTCTGCCTGTCTGCTCGTTTCGCCCCTGCTGACCGCCTGTTTTGCGGCAGTAGCCGCGGATTTGCCTGACGGCCTCGCGGAGTCCGCAATATCCAGCACGGCCGAATCCGAATCCCACCGCTGGATTCTTGATTCAGCCGGAAAAATTTACCGGGGGACAAAAAACGCAGACTCCGGCGAGCTCTCGTGGACGGAATTCGTCCGGGTAGGACTGGATTCACCAGTTGGATTGGTCGCGGGAAAAAACGGATCGGTCATCGTCGCCCAGCGGGTGGAACTGACGCAGATTTTTGACGAAAACAACGATGGCCGTGGCGACTTTTTCCGCGCCTTGATTTCCGGACTTCCGATCGGGTCTGAGATCGCGGGAGGACCGTTTCCCGGGACCGGCGGAGATTTGCTGGTGGTTTTTTCCTCAGCCGGCGGAGCGACAAAAAATCTCGTTTCGTGGAAACCCGGCAAAGGTTCCCGGGGTGTAATCGAATTGCCACGAACCGCTATCGCTTTTGCGATCAGCCCGGATCGGCTGCTTGCGGCAAGCATCAGGGATTCCGGCGGGACCTGGATCGGCACGGCTTCCCTCGGTGCTTCGAAAAAAGAGAAAGCACCGGTCCGCGCCGCCCCGGTTGCCAAGCCGCCCGAAGTGGAAAAAGCCGGCCCGCCCGAACCGGCTCCCAAGCCGGAACTGGAACCCGCCGTGCGAATTCCGATCCCGATGTTCGGCGAGCACGCCGCGAAAATCGAACAACTGAATTTCAAGGATCCAGGCACGCTCCTCGCTCCGCAAAACCAGCTCACTATTTTTCTCGAACCCTGCGACGGAAGAGTCCAGGGCGGCGTAATTCTAACCCCGGAAGACGCCGGCGAAGACAAACTGGTGATCAATCATATTCGACTCGCCTCCGACGGATTCGAAATCGGGTTTTCCACCGAAATTGACCGACTGAATCTGCCGGAGATCAAGATCGCGGCCGGTGATACGGCGCCGGGTGCGGAAATGGTGGCCGTTCCGCTGAAAGAAGCGGTGGTCGATCCCGATGGCAAAACGATCACGGTGATTCCCGAGGCTCTCGACTCCGGCCTCGTTTACGCTTTCGATCTCACCGGCTTGAAGCGCTTCGAATCCGATGTCGTGCTTCAAAATCCGCGCGCGGCCTACACCGTTTTAAAAATCCGGCCAACAGGGGAAACCGCCCCGCCCGTCCGCGAAATCGAAACCGGAACAGAAACAGAAACAGACGACGCGGCCGATGCGGAAAAATCCGCCAATGAAAAGCCGGAGGAGTGATTTCGAATGAACACGGTCTGTTCGTCGAACCAACCCTGTTGGATCGTGCTGATCACTTTTTGGGCTGTCCCTTCGGCGCGGCCGGAGGCGGTGGCAGCGGGCTTTTTCCGCCTGTCAAAAACAGGCCCGGTCCGAGCGAGCGGTCGGTGAAACGCAATTCATCGACGATGAATGCGTTTTGATCCCCGCCGATCCGAAAGGGGGTCGATTCACCTTCCTCGATTTGATCATGTGGCAGGGCCACTTCGGCCACTTTCTTGTTATCGACGAAAATCATCAAACGGCCCCGGTTTTCAGCATGCGTGGAATCCCAGATCGCGGCGATGTGATGGGCCCGGTCATCGAAAATCTGCAGGTCACGGGCCAGGGCCTGGACCTTGCTCTCGCCTTTTCCATACATGAAAGCGAGGAAACCGATTTCGCCCTTGTCTCTCAGCGCCGCGAGCCTCCAGCCGACGGAATTTTCGTCGGACATCGTGCTGCCCAGCGTGGCGGTGCGCCCGGTTCCAAACTTGAAAAAGCCTTCGTATGTGAAACTCGCACCCTTTTTCAGGTCGAACGACCCGGCGGTCTGCGGTCTCTCGCCAATGAGGTATATTTCAGCGGCGGCCGTGCTTTTCCGTCCCAGCAGCGGCACAGGATCCATTGCGATGGGATCGACCCGCGCCCAGTTCTTGAAACTGCCGAGAACGTTTTCGCCGATGTCGTCTTCAAAGATGCGGGCGTTGTCTTCCTCCTCGAATCGCCACAGGGAAATCACGCGCGGGCTGGGCTTCAGCGGAGTGCCCTCATTGCCGATCTGGATCAGGTTTGCTTTTTCTTCCGGGGACAAAACCCGGTTCCACAGAGTTACCTCGTCCAATTTATAGCGGGCCATCGGCGACCCCAGCCTCACCTGGACCGTCGGAGCCGGTTTCTTCAGCTTTTCGTTGATCTCGAAGGCTTTCTTGTTGTCAAAAAACAGGCGGGTTTTCCCACCCACATTCTCGTAGAGGACGTGATGCCATTTTCCGTCGGCTGGCAAGTTGAAGGGATGAACACGGTTATTCGCGTCGAAATCGGACTCCAACTTGAGGTGATCAATTCTCGTCAAAAACCACCGGTCAACGACGATCACCGCCCCGGGATTCTCCGCATCAACCTGCTCGGCGTCCATCTGGATCCAAAACCCGAGCGTGATTTTGTCTGTATCCGGCATGGGCCGAATCGGCGTGCGGACGGCCTTTTTGAAAACGTGAGTGGAAAATCCAACTTTGCCCGGCTGCCCGGGTTTCAATGGCGAAACCGGCAGATTCCGCCCCTTGCTTGCCAGGTCCATTGCAACCCGGGTTCCGGCCGGTTCGTCGAACGGCAGGTAAAATTGAAGTCCTTTCCGCAAAGCCACGATTTCCTCGTTGGTCACTTCCTTTTTCGGTTTTGGAGTCGCAGGAGCGGGTTCGGGCGGTTTTCCTTTCACGGCGACGGCCGGAGGCGTGGTTTTCGCCTTGGCCGGCGGTGCTGCAGGCGGATCGCCGAGATGCTTCGGCCCGGTCCCGACGGCGGTCAGGAACGCGCTTTGATCCAACACCCCAACGGTGAATCGCGCTTCGTCGAGGAGCCCCTGGAATAC
>JABDJT010000269.1 GCA_013003335.1 Verrucomicrobiales bacterium
CTCTACCCCTGAGCTAATCGCGCGACTCGGTTGAGAAGGGCGAAATTTAGCGGGAAATCGGAGGGTGGCAACCGGATTCATTTGGCGTTAAGAAAATCCTCAAAAATATTGAATTTACAAAAAATACAATGACTCTTTTCTGAATGAAAGGGCGCCCCATTGCGTTGTCCGTTCGGATGTTGGTTCTCTGCTGTGTGCTGGTTTTGGTCGGCAGCGGAATCAGTGTTTCTGTGCTGTACTGGGCCGAAGCCCAGGATTACGAGCGCGAATTGGAGCGAAGGCTGTTTACTGTTGCGACCACCACTGCGACCGGCCTTGATGGCGAGGCAGTTCACAAGCTGATTGAAGATGGCGACTCGTCGGTGCGCCCGGTGCTCGCCAGTCGTCTCACCGGTATCTGGAAAGTGCCGGAGGGCGCGGAAATGGATGTGGAACTCCGCCTCCTGGCGAAGCGCGATGAAAACCTGGTCAGCGTACTCACACTTTCATCGACTGAAATGCAGGTGATCGAGGAGTCTGTTGAGACGAAGGAGTATTTAACCGAGGCCTTCGGCGGCAAGTCCAGCGGCGAGCCCGTGCGGAGAGCCGGATTGATGGGGGAGGAGAAAAACGGCATATCGCGATTCCTGCTGGAAGCTTTCGGGCGGGGCGGTGTGGTGGAACTGGCAGCTGCGGCGCCGGTGCGTCACGGTCCGAACGTTGTAGCTGTCCTGGACATCCGGGGCCGGGTCCGGTCGGAAAATTTCGCGTGGTATGCGCTGATTCGACCGGAAAGTTTTCTTGTGCTCGCCGGGCTGTTTCCGGGGCTGTTGGCCTTGTTCTGGGTGGGATTTGGAATCTCGCGGAAATTACGCGGGCTGCAGCAGGGGATGAAAACCGTGACGGACGGTCGCTACGATTTACGCCTGCCGGAAAAGGGGCCGACAGAATTTCAATCTGTGCACATGATCTTCAACCACATGGCCGAAAGCCTTCAGGCCAGCCGGGATGAGATCCAAAGCTCCATCGAGGAAATCCAGGTGGCCCGGAAACAGGCCGAAGTCGCCAGGGAAGCGAAGTCTGATTTCCTCGCCAACATGAGCCACGAAATCCGGACACCGATGAACGGCATCATCGGCACGACCAGCCTCCTGTTTGAAACCGAATTGAGCGGCGAACAAAAAGAACTGGTCCAGATCATGCGCAGCTCGGGTCAGAGCCTGGTGCACCTGATCAATGACGTGCTCGATTTTTCCAAGCTGGAATCCGATAAAATGGAACTCGAAGCGGCACCGGTTGACGTGCGGGAGTTGATCGAGGAAACCATCGAAATGTTCGCCTACTACGCTGCTGAAGGGAACCAGGAACTGATTTACTTCGTCGACAAATCGGTGCCGGAGGTCATTTTCGGCGATCGGGAGCGGATCAAACAGGTGCTCGTAAACCTGGTCGGGAACGCGGTCAAATTTACGCCCGAAGGCGAAATCGTTGTATCCATTTCCATCGGAACCACGCAATCTCAACATGGTGAAGTACCGCTCCTGCGCTTTTCGGTCCGTGACACCGGGATTGGAATTGCTCCCGAATTTCACGCGAAAATTTTCGACGCTTTCACCCAGGCCGATGCGTCCACCACCCGGAAATTCGGCGGAACCGGGTTGGGACTGGCTATTTCCAAAAGACTATGCCAGCTCATGGGAGGTGGAATTCACGTAAAGAGTCAGGCCGGACAGGGTGCCGAGTTTTTCTTCGATCTGCCCTTTCGTGAAGTCCCGCAACAGGGCGTTGTCAAACCCGCCGATATTCCGGAATTCCAGGCACCGCTTCACGGAAAGCGGGTCGTCGTCGCGATTGGCAATCGGACTCTCGCCAACCTCATCCACTTTTTCTGTACCAATTGGAAAATGGAAGCCATGGTGGCTCCTCCGCTCGATGCGACGGTGTCGGGCCAGATTCTCCGGTATCAACCTGATTTCGTTGTTTCCGATCCCTTGAACCTGTGTGATCCGGGGTTTTATGCCCAATTCGCCGCACAGCTGATCGGAGCCGGCATACCCAACATTGTACTCACCTCCGTCGGCGAACAGCGCGTCCGCCTCAATGACGGGGAGAATCACCCGCTGATTCAGTACTCCTACAAACCGGCGAGTGAATTGAAATTGCTGCGCGCCCTCAACGAGGCGCTTCACCGTTCCAGGGGCACTCCCATTCCAGAGGGACTTCTCCTGGCCGCGGGCGCCGGTGACGGCGGGAAAAAAGTCGCCACTTTTGCGGACACCTATCCCGGCAAAATCCTGATCGTCGAGGATGTGATCATGAACCAGAAAATCGCCGGCATGATTCTCGAAAAACTGGGATACGACTCCGTTGAGTTTGCCAATGACGGCGAGAAAGGCGTCGAACGTGTGCAGCAGGGGGACATCGACCTGATTTTTATGGATCTCCAAATGCCCGTGATGGGCGGAATCGATGCCACCCTGAAAATCCGCGAATCGTTTCACCTCGAACGTCAGCCTCTGATCATCGCGATGACCGGTCACGCACTCGCCGGAGTGAAAGAAGCCTGTTTCCAGGCCGGGATGGACGGGTACGTCACCAAACCAATCAGTGTCGACGACTTGAAACGGGCAATCGTGAAGGCATACAACAAACTCGACAACACAGGCCGTTCTGCCGTTCAAAATGCGGCCGGCGACGAAGTCCCCGATCAGCCCGCCCCGGCCGCTTCGACAGGGAGTTGATTCGTTTTCGCTGTTCATTCCCTCCAACCTGCCCGAAAATTCGCGCATGATTCGCCGGTTGCAGATCCCACTGTTCCTTCTCACCGCCGCGTTCACTTTCGGTCAAAATCCGCCCACGCCCGTCCCTGATAAAGTGGCCTACGACTCCTGGAAGCTGGCCGGGAAAAAGGAAGGCGCACAGGTCCCTCCGCCGACGGAAATCCAGGCGCCGGACGGCTTCGAAATCGATCTGATCCGCGTCGCGGGCGAAGACGAAGATTCGTGGATCTCGCTCTGTTTTGATGACAAAGGCCGGCTGTTTCTCGGCATGGAAGATCGCGGAATATTGCGACTGACTTTTTCCAATGATGGCGGTGAAGTGGTTGAAACAAAAGTAGTGAACAACTTTCTCGAAGAACCGCGCGGCCTGCTCTGGGCCTACG
>JABDJT010000271.1 GCA_013003335.1 Verrucomicrobiales bacterium
GGCCTCCCGTTCACCTACGAAAAGCGATAGTTTTTCCAATTCATTCTGAAGCAACCTGGTATCCGGGCCGACCATTCGAACGAAATGTTCAAGGGCTTCGTGGCCAATTTTCAGTTTCAGAGTCTCGGCTTTGATCCACGCCAAATCCATCACCTCCCGCTCCCAGCCGCCTTTCTTGATATCGGCTTTGTCGTAAGTGGCGATTTTGGCGAATTTTTTCACTTTTTTGAAAAAGGCACGCCGCTTGTCGATTTCGGACGCTGTAATCAGGAACTGAACGTCCGCAGGAACACCCGCCTCAAGAAAATCGGACAGTGAATCCACGGCGGAAAGCGTTGCCTGCGCTTTTCCGGTCTGGTTGTCGGCAAAGAAATTGGCTCCCTGCAGCCATACGACTTTCGTTCCCCCGAAAAATGGCATGGTTTGCAGCGCTTCCAGCGTTCGCCCGACAATTTGTGACGCGTGATCTGCATTGTCTGCCTGACCATTGATCACTTCCAGACCAAACTCCGGATCGAGTCCTTCTGAAAGCTTTCGGGCCAAACCGTGACCTTCTTCATTGACCCGTCCCTCGTCCGTTCCAAAAATCGCAAACAGGTTCGTCTCAGGCATGATTTCAGGCCGAGAGTAGAGGGTGAGTTCCGAATTTCAAAGAAAATGCGCGGGAATCTTACAGAGCCCGTTCATTTCGCTTGAAACCCGCATGATTTCAGTTATTTGACCTATCCGCATTGACAGGAGTCGCGGTCGAACCATCACCCAGTTCCCCGTCAGTGTGGGGATTTGTGTTTTCCTCCTGTCCCGATCGCGGAAGTCGGCCGGGGCTACGGTTGAAAAGGCAAATTCGACAAACGAATTTTAACAACCCTACAACCAAGCCACCCCGCACCGACATGAGCTTCATCGCTGAAAAATTTTCCGAAATCCAGCCGTCCCAGACGCTGGCCATTACAGCAGCCGCGAAAGAAATGCGGGATAAAGGGGAGGACATCGCCAGCTTTGGAGCGGGCGAACCGGATCTCGATACCCCGGACTTCATCAAGGCTGCCGCCATCCAGGCCCTGGAAGAAGGGAAAACCAAATACACCCCGGCAACCGGCATTCCCGAACTGAAGCAGGGTATCCAGGAAAAGCTCCTGCTGGACAACAGTCTCGAATACGAAATCGACCAGATTTCGGTCAACTGCGGAGCCAAGCATTCCTGCTACAATGCCATCCTGGCCTGCTGCGACCCGGGCGATGAAGTCATCATCCCCTCTCCCTACTGGACCAGCTATCCGGAAATGGTCCGTTTGGCCGGCGCAGATCCCTACATGATCGAAACCAAGCGCGAAAACAACTGGAAGCTCCAGCCCGAGGAATTCGAAGAGGCCATCAGCGGCATGACGAAAATGCTGATTCTGAACAGTCCGAATAACCCGACAGGTTCGGTGTATTCCAAGGAGGAACTCGAAAAGTTAGTCGAAGTCGCGGCCTCCGAAGACATCATCATTCTCTCCGACGAGATATACGAAAAATTGATCTACAAAGATCTGAAGCACGTTTCGACCGCCTCCGTGAGCGACGAGGCAAAGGAACTAACCATCACGATCAACGGCTTTTCCAAGGTGTATTCCATGACCGGTTGGCGCCTCGGATACACGGCCGCGCCTCCGGAAATCGCTAAAGCGATCAGCATCATTCAAAGCCACACCACCTCCAATCCGACCTCCTTTGCCCAATACGGAGCTGTCGCCGCCCTGAAAGGCGAACAGCAGATCATCGCCGACATGGTCGATGAATACGACATGCGCCGCCAATACATGCTCAGTCGACTCCAGAATATCAGCAATGTGGAAGTCGTGGAGCCGGAAGGTGCCTTTTACTTCCTGGTCGACACTTCGAAAATGGGTCTGAATTCCATCAATCTCGCCGAGAAACTCTTGTCGCGATACAAAGTCGCCGCCGTTCCGGGCGCTGCTTTTGGAAATGATCAGTCCATCCGGTTCAGCTACGCGACCGGCCTCGATGTGATCAAGAAAGGTCTCGATCGTTTCGAAGAATTTTGCCAGGCGCACTGACCGATATTCCGAACCAACAGATTCGAAACGAAGCGCAGAAAGGCGGAGCGAAGTGAAGTCAATCTGTTCGCCGAACCAACCCTGTTGGTTCGGGCGCGGAGGAATGCCACGATGTTGGAGAAATATGAACCATCGATACCTCCTCCTTTTCGCAATCATTCTCCTGGCTGTCGGCCCGGCAATTGAAGCTGTCAGCCAGACAAGAAAAAAAGCGCCGACCTCGCGTTTGTTCCGGATTCACCGCCCGGGCGGAGTATTCCCGAACAGCACCTTGTATCGACCGAAGGTTCGATTTGCAAAACCGACCGCCGCTTTTCGGGCCGGACAGGGAAAAACACCGTTGATCCTGGATTTTTCCGTGCACCGGGGATTTGTGAGTCACGTGGAGATCCGCGTGAACGGAAAGAAAGTCGCCACGCACCGGACTCCCGGCCCAGCCAATAAGGGACGCCTGCAAACGTCGATCGACCTTTCCAAATTCGGACCGGGAAAGCACAAGTTGAAAGCCTGGGCCTGGCAAGGCAAACCGGGGCAACAGCGGTTGCACGGTGAATCGCAAACGATTCGGTTTTCCCTGTGAACATGGATCTGAAAAAAAACCTGATTGATCGGGTCCGCCTCACGTCGATTCTCGACGGAGTGTCCTACATTCTTCTTCTCGGGATCGCAATGCCGCTGAAATACGGCTACGACATGCCAATCGCGGTCAAGATCGCCGGCCCCATTCACGGAGTCCTGTTCCTGGCACTTTGCTTCTGCCTGCTATACGCTTTACTGGAGGGAAAGCTGACGTTTTCCTGGTGCGTGATCGTTTTTATCTGCGCGCTAATCCCTTTCGCCCCGTTTTTCCTGGACCGGAAACTGAAAGGCCTCAATTCGCAGGTGAGTTCGACCTCTCGAAGTCCGAGAAATGATGGAGAAGTGAGTTCCCAATAATGGCGGTTAGCAGCACGTCATTTCCCTCGTAATCCTCCGTCACGATTTTTCCCTCCCGGTGAAGCAAGGCC
>JABDJT010000281.1 GCA_013003335.1 Verrucomicrobiales bacterium
CCCGCGCAGGAAATCGCGGGTTCTGGGATCAGCCGGACGCGGCCTGCTACATCGGGTTTCGAATTGCACGGAACGCCGAAGCACCCACTCGCGATTCGCAGGACCCATGGGAATCGGAGATCGCTGCCCGAAAAGCAATCGAAGCCAGAGGCGGATCGTTTCGGGCTGTGGACCGCTATTTGCAGGCCGTTTCGATGCCCTTTTCGCGAGAACTGATTGCCCAGCTAACCCACCTTCCCGACGTGCGGCAGCTGTCCCTGCAAACCGACGGCGAAGTTGAGATTGGGCAGTCTGAGATCGATCAACTGACCGCCCTGCGTGATCTGGAGCTTCTGAATTTCAGCGGGGCATTCAACCTTGAGAGGGTGAACCTCGGCGCGTTGCGTGAGTTGGAAAAATTGAAAGACCTGCAATTTTCCCGATCCAGCTCGCTGACGGATGCTGATCTCGAAGAACTGTCCGGACTCACCACGCTGGAATCGTTTCGCTGTTACGGCGCGGGCGGTGGCCTGACGGATGCCGGAATTTCCCAACTGAAAAACAACACAAACCTCCGTTCGCTGATCATTTCTGAGGCGGACGCCACGGGAGCCTGTCTTGCGGACTTCAAAAACTGTCCGCTTGAAGTTTTGGGGCTGACTTGTTTCAAGGAGGCGCAGCATTCGCTGACCGATGATTATGCGAAGGCACTCGCGAATTTTCCGAATCTTCGGGAATTGCTTTTGAATGAACAGGGCTCGATCGCCGAACAAACCCTGTTGGTTTGTGGCGGCCTGAAAAACCTGGAAATCTTTAATCTGCAAAACGCGAAATCGATCTCGAAAAATGGATTCGGATCGCTGGCAGGATTGCAGGAACTGCGCAGCCTGAACCTGCAGGGCACGCAGGCCGGGGACGGAGCGACAGCGGCGATTGCGAAAATTCCCCGGCTCAACGAACTGCGAATCGGCTCATCCAATTTGAGCGACCACGGGTTGCAAGCCCTTGAAAACTCTTTCTCCATCGAGAATTTAACGATCACCGAATCAGTCGCTACAGACGACGGCCTGAAATCGCTGGGACGAATTAATCGCCTGCGCCGGTTGGAAATCCGCAGCCCGTATATCACCGGTTCCGGCCTCGGCCCAATCTGCAAGTTGCCGTTCCTGATCGATTTAAAATTACCCTGCCCGGCTCTAACAGACATCGCTTTCGAGCACCTTTCGCGAGCGAAGACGATTCAGAAAATCCGGTTGGTCGAACGCGGAGTCCAACCCGCCGTCGCGCTGACGGACAATGGGCTATTGAAAATGAAACGGGCCACCTGGTTGAAAGAACTCTGGCTGCCGAGAAATGATTCCGGCCTGACGGAATCGGTGATGGAAGAACTAAAAGCCGCAGGAGTCGGCGTGATTCCCTACACGGTGGACTGGGAGAGGAAGTAATTAGTGATTATGAAGTGGATTGGTTGTTTGCTAATTTTTTTAGCGGTGTCGGCCTCAGCGGAACCGCTCGTGAAGAACAAGTCCGCGTTTGAGAAAACGGTGAAACCGTTTTTTGAGGCGCACTGCATCGAGTGTCACGGTCCGGAAAAACAAAAAGGGAAACTGCGGCTCGATACGCTCGAGGCTGATTTCGGTTCGAACGACACGCTCGGGACCTGGATCGAGGTGATGGACAACATCAACCTCGGCGAGATGCCGCCGGAAGATGAGCCGGTTCCGAAGGTGGAGGATATCGCGTCGGTCGCCCGTTGGATCGCCGCTGAAATCCGACACGCAGAAAAATCGGCCCGGAGCACGGGTGGAAAAGTTCTGATGCGTCGGCTCAGCCGGACTGAATACACCAACACGATCCGCGACCTGCTCCACCTGAAATTTTTGCCCAATGAATCGCCCAAAGATCTGCTTCCGCCCGACGGAACGCTCGACGGTTTCGACAAGGTCAGCAAAGCCCTGCTGCTCGACCCGTCGTTAATGGCGCAGTATTTCGATGTCGCCGAGCTGGTCGCGGATCGTGCGGTTTTGTTAGGTCCACCGCCGGTTCCAACCCGGAAAAACCGGATGGAATACGAAGACGTCAGCGGTGGGATTGAATATACGAAACAGGGGCGGGACAAGGTGCCGAGCGAAAAAGGAATCATCACGATGAATGGCGGAATGCGCTCGAACGAGCTGCTTCGGCATCCGTGGAATGACAAGCTGATTCCCGTCCGCGGCACCTACACGCTGCGCGTTCGGGTCGGGGCCGATCCGGGGGCGCGGGGAGAGCCGCTTTTCATCACGATCACCCGGAACGGCGACGCGACACTTTGGCAGGGGAAAGTCGAGGGCACGTTTGATGAACCGCAGATTATCGAAATCACCCGCGACTGGGATCCGGCCGGCAGTGACGAGATCGGCATCAAATTTGAAAATCCCCTTCCGTTCGAACGGGTGAATTACCTGTTCAGCGACATCCGGAAAAAATCCGATGAAGCAACCAAGTCCGGCGATCAGGTTATCGCTGCCCGACATCGGGCGCGATATATCGCCGAGGGAATGCTGGGCCAGTCGCGGCCGAATCCCGAATCGCGGGTGACAGACGATTTCCAGAAACTGTTTTTTGACTGGATCGAAATAGAGGGGCCGATTTACGAGCAGTGGCCGCCCAAAAGCACGGAGGAAATGTTTACCCGCGACGTGACGAATCCGGAAACTCACACGCTGGAACACGCCCGTGAAATTTTCGAAAAACTGATGCCGCGCGCGTTTCGCCGACCGGTGGAGGACGGAGAAATCGAACGCGTGCTCACGATTGTGAAATCGGAACTCGAGGCCGGTGAAGCGTTTCCCGAGGCCGTGAAGGGCGGACTGATTACCGTGCTCTGCTCCCCCGGTTTTTTGCTGATTTCCGAACCGAACGACGCCGATATAGGACGTGCCCTGACCGAATACGAACTGGCATCCCGACTCAGCTACTTTCTCTGGAGCAGCATGCCGGACGACGAGTTGTTCGCGCTCGCCACAGAGGGGAAATTGCGCGAATCCCTCAACCCGCAGATTGACCGGATGCTCGCCGATCCGAAGGCCGAGGCGCTGGTCGAGGGTTTTGCAATGCAGTGGCTGAAGGCGCACGAGTTCGACCGGTTTTCCATCGACCGCGGACTGTATCGCGAATTTTACAGCACGGAAAACGCAGGGCTGAACGAGGCGATAAACGCCGAGCCGCTCGAATTTTTCCGCCACATTTTGAAGACGGACGGCAACGTCCTCGATTTTCTCGACTCGGACTGGACTATGGCGAATGAAACACTTGCAAATTGGTATGGGATCGGTGGCGTGAACGGCCGCGAATTCCAGCGTGTTGAATTACCGGCGAAGTCGAATCGAGGCGGGCTCGTCTCGATGGCCGCCGTTCACAAGTGGGGCAGCGACGGGAACCGGACCAAACCGGTCGAGCGCGGGAAATACCTGCTGGAGGTGCTGTTTAATGACCCGCCGGACCCACCTCCGCCAAATGTCGGGGAAGTCGAGCCGAACGTGGATGGCGAGAACCTGACCGTCCGGCAGCGTCTTGATTTACACCGGGAAATCGAAAGCTGTGCCGCCTGTCACAACCGGATCGATCCGTACGGGCTTGCGCTGGAAAATTTCAACGTCATTGGACAATGGCGAACGAAACAGGATGGCGAGCGTGGCCACTGGCCCGATTCCGCGCAGATCGACGCCTCCGGCTCGCTGCCGAACGGAACCGAATTCCAAAACGTCGTTGAATTCCGCGCTGCACTCGCAGCACAGGACGACCGGTTTCTCCGCGGCCTGAGCGAAAAGCTGTTCACGTACGCGCTCGGCCGGACGGTGGAGGCCGGCGATCGCGGGACGATCGATTCAATCGTTGAGTACGCGAAAGAAAATACTCACACGTTCCGCAGCCTGATCGAGTCGATCGTCACCAGCGAGGCGTTCCGGACCAAATAACAAAGTTCATACGGAAACCGTATCACGGTTTAAAATCCGGGCCTTGTCTCCGCGTGTGGTTGTCGTACATTCGACGCATCATGCGCAAAACACCCTTCCGAAATTCGATTCTCGCGGCCGCTTTTCTTGCGGTTTTCATCACTCCAATTTCTTTCAGCCAGGACCCGGCAACCGCGGCGAAAGGCGAAAAAACGTTCGAAGAACAAATCAGTTATTCCTACGGCGTTTCAATTGCCAAACAACTGAAGGGCACGGAGTTGCCGATTGATAAGGAAGTCCTGAAACGGGCCATTGATCACGTATTTACCGATCAGGAATTGGAAATGAGCGCGGATGAAATCGAAGTTGCTGTCAATGAGGCCCGTCGATTCATCATGGAAAAGGACGTCAAGGATGGCCCGGCAAAAGAGAATCTCGATGCCGGAAAAGAATTCCTGAAAGAGAATGCGAAGAAAGAGGGCGTGGTGACGACTAATTCCGGCTTGCAGTATGAAGTCATCAAAAAAGGCGATGGCGAAAAGCCGGCCGGACCGGAAGCCGAAGTCACGGTCCACTACACGGGGACACTTTTGGATGGGACCAAATTCGACAGTTCGCTCGATCGAGGTGAGCCTGCAAACTTTCCGCTCAATGGTGTAATCCGCGGATGGACGGAAGGCGTGCAACTGATGCCGGAAGGCTCCAAGTACAAGTTTTACATTCCTTATTATCTCGCCTACGGCCCCGGGGGGAAACCGGGAGCGATTCCTCCGTATGCCATGCTGACCTTCGAGATCGAATTGCTGAACGCCGGCAACTGACTTGCCGGCACGAATCAACAGGGTCTGTTAGGCAATCCAACCCTGTTGGTTCATTTTTTTGAAAAATGCGCTGAGGCCGGAATGCTGGTAAATGAAATCGTTTCGGGTGGCCAAACCGGGGCCGACCGGGCAGCTCTCGACTGGGCACTGGAAAATCGCATACCGCACGGCGGCTGGTGCCCGGCGGGTCGACTCGCCGAGGATGGACCAATTCCGGACCGCTATCTTTTGACAGAAACTCCGACGGAAAACTATGCGTTGCGAACGGAGTGGAATGTCCGCGACTCGGATGGCACGGTCATTTTTTCAATCGCTCCGCAACTGAAGGGTGGTTCGGCTCTGACCCTTGATCTTGCGAAGAAATTGAAACGCCCCTGCCTGCACCTTTCGCAACTGAAGTCGGAAGCTCCTGATCGCGAATTGATCAATTTTATCGACTCCAGTTTTATTCAAAGATTGAATGTTGCCGGCCCCCGCGAATCGACGGAGCCGGATATTGCGATCTTTGTCCGGGAAGTTCTCGACGCTGCCTTCGGGAAGTAACACGAAAAAAGGCGACCCTTCGCGGGCCGCCTTTTCGGTAAATCGTTTTCGGGAACCGGGTTGGCTCAACCAAACAGCTTCGTGACGGGCTCTCCGTCGTGCCCGAACATGAAGGGCCGGCCGTTGGGTGCATAAATCTCGGTTTTCGGAATGCCCAAAGCATAACCGATTGTCGAGATGAAATCTTTCGGGGAAACCACGTCGGACTTGTTCTTGGTTTTTCCTTCTTTGGTGGTTTCGCCGTGTTTCACACCGCCCTGGATTCCGCCACCGGCCATCATGGTGGAGAACGCAGCCGGGTAGTGGTCACGTCCGCCGTTCATGTTGATATTCGGCGTCCGGCCGAACTCGGTGCCGACCGCGACGAGCGTATCGTCGAGCATGCCTTTCTGGTCGAGATCTTCGATCAAAGCAGCGAGGGCCTGGTCGAGTTCGGGGACCCGGGATTCGAGACCCGTGTCGATATTGCTGTGCATATCCCAGCCACCAGAGATGACTTCCACGACGCGCACGCCGTTTTCGACCAGTCGACGGGCCAGGAGACACCCCTGTCCGATGCGACCCATGCCATATTTTTCACGACCGCTTTCGCCATTCAAATTGAACGCCTCAAGGGCGTTCGATTTCAGAAGGGTGTTTGCCTGATCGTAATACTCCACGTAGGACTGTGGTCCGACGTATTTATATTTTTCGACGAACTTGTTCCCCAGTTTCTGGGCCATTTGCATGCGGCGTTCAAACCGGTTGTCATCGGTTCCGATATTCGTATTCGGAACACCTGCACCCGGACTGGCGATCGGGAGCGGTGACCGGGAAGGATCGAGATAGCCGGCATTGGAAGTGCTCTGCCCGATGATCACTGAGTCCGGGAGAATCTCATTTCGCTTACCGAGATATTCTTCCGCAAGCGGCCCCATGGTCGGGTGGACGATGGTGGCCCTCTTGTTGTAGGCCGTCCGCATCACGTAACGGCCCTGGTCGTGCGCTCCCTGGGTGGAACTCATGTTGTTGATCACCGCAAACTTGTCGCCTACTCCGGCCAGTTTCTCCATCTTGTCGCCTAGCTGAAAATCACCGTTCGTGCTGATCGGCTTGGTAGGGCCGGCCACATCGGAGCCTTCCCGCTTTGGATCGAAGGTGTCGAGGTGGGTCATACCCCCGGAGAGGTAGACGTAGATCAAGTTCTTTGCCGTGCCGCCCTTTTTGGACTGGCCGTAGGCATTGCCGTTTACGCCCTGCAGGAAGGGCACGCTCAAGCTAACGCCGAGCATGGAAGTCGCGGTGCGCTCGATAAAGCTCCGGCGACCAAGTTCGGATTTTCCGATGAGTTCTAAAACTTCGTGGTTCATAAGAATTAAGGTGGGTTTTTGTTTTTGAAATGGATTGCTGGATCAAATCGCAATTACTGGATGTATAGGAATTCAGGGCTGTTAATCAGCGCCCAGCCCAGATCACTCAGGCCGGCATCGCCGTACTCTTCCATCAATTCGAGACCGATCTTCAACTCGTCGTCGGTCGGGAACCGGGAAAGGATCGTGTGAAATACGCCGCGAACTTTGTCGTCGTCCCCGTCCAGTTCCTCGAGATCGTTCACCAGTTTCGAATTTCCACCGGTGAGAGAGCGGGTAACCGAACCATTCATCAGGGCCAGCACCTGCGGCACGGAACCGTCGTAGTTGTGCTGGTCGGTGATCTGCCGGTCGCTTTGCCCGAAGGTATCGAGCATGTGCGCGGCCGGAGCCGGTTGCTCCAGTTCCGATGCGCGGAGATTGTCGTTCGGAGCATAAGTCGGACTCAAGGCACCGGCGTCAGCGAGGATCGCTGACCCCATTCGGGCACCTCGATTGGAATTCCAGGCTTCATATTTCGCCCAGATGTCTTCCATGGAATCATTTTGGAAATCCACGTTTAGCAGTTCGCGAAGGAAAGAACCGTCCCGGCCTTTTTTCGCATCGATATCCGAGCCTTCAGCGAGAACCATCATCGAATCCCACGCCTGCTCGGCCCGCATGCGGCGCAGAACCGGACCTTGGAAATAGTAGGCCTCGGACCAGTCCGGCTCCTCCGCGGTGGCCAGCGACTGGTAGGCACGCGTGTTGTAGAGAGTCCGCATGAACTCACGCAAATCGTAGTCCACGTCCCGCATCATTTGGGTCACCATGTTCAACACATACGGCTGTCCCATTTCCTTGAGCGAACGCTCATCAATGTTGATCGGATCGGCCATCCCCACAAGCGGACGCCCAAAGGCCCGGTCCCACATCCGGTTCGCGATTGCCATAGCGAATCTTGGATTATCGGGAGATACAAGGTGCTCAGCCAAAGCTTCCCTGCGCGTCTTCCCGCCCTTCTTCGCGTTGGGCTTCGTCAGCGTTTTCGGTTCAAAAACCTTTCCGCGCAATTCAGCGGCCATGTCCGACACACTGTTCGGAACAGCCATTTCGCGGCCCTCGACATCCGTCAGGTTGTAGCCAAGAAACTCGATGAAATACTGGAACTGCCGGGCAGAATTCGGATTGTCACGCTGAATTCCATTCTCGGTAGCTTTTGACCAGGCCTTCTCGATCCATCCATCCGGAGCGTTCGGCATCCCGCCGGAACCGGCGTTCATCATTGAACGGCTCCGCTGCAACGTCCGCTGAGTAGAGTTAAAGAACGCCGCCATTTCGTAAAAATCCTCCATTTGCCAATCCTGGAAGGGATCGTCGTGGCACTGGGCGCAGGAAATATCAATCGCCAGCATCACCTGCGCGAAATTCGCGAACGCATCGAATTCCATTCCCGCATCCCGCAGCAAAAAACCGGCGGCCGGATCGTGACCGAGGTTCCCCTTGGCTGTGATCATCTCTGTGACCATCTTGGAGTAGGACTTGTTCTCTGCGAGAGAATCCTTCCACCACTGGATGTAAGGCTCCATGCGGATTCCCCGGTTAAAATCGCTGGCATGCAGGCGATACATATCGGCGAAGTAATTGAACAGATGCGAAGCATAACCTTCGCTGGTCAAAAGTTCGTCGATCAACTCTTCCCGCTTTTCCGGACGGGCACTGTCCGCGAATCGCTTGAATTCTTCGCGGGTCGGAATCCGGCCGACGATGTCGAGGTAAACCCGGCGAGCAAATAAATCGTCAGGGAGCGGCTCGTTAAAATTCGTGAAACCGTTCCGGGCCAGGTTCTGCGCCAAAGCCTTGTCGATCGCCGCAGCACGCTTCTTGGTCAGCATGTTGTCGCCGATCACTTTGAACCGCTCCGCAGCTTCAATGTCGGCCTTCACCAATTGATCCTTCGGCACTTTGATTGTCGAGCCGGTGGCCAACTTCAATTCGATGGTTTCGCCGTCATAACTCACGAAGGCGGCGACCACTTTTTTGCCATCGCTGGCACGGGTCCATTCTCGGGCATCAGCCTGGAAGGACAAAAGAAAGGCACCAATCAGTGCCAGGGCAGTAGAGAATACGTGTTGTCGATTCATCGGTGGTTTTTTCAAGCAGTTTGGAGAGTCAAAAAGAGGAGATCAGCCCCCATAAAATATATACCGGAGACCGACCGGATTGTGACAGGGAGTTTCCACTTTTTCCGTTAGGAAAGAAAGATAATTCGAACTCCCGGAGCTCCCGGATTTCGGACTCGAAAAACGAACCAACAGGGTTCAATCATAGAACCGACCCTGTTGATTCGATTGCGATGAGGAATGGTGGGGCATTTCGTTGATTTTCAAAGGCATACCGAACAACTGAGTATTTCTCCTGATCCAGTCCGGTTGCCCATTCGCCGACTGTCCGGGCCTCCTCTTCGCCTCCTTCATGGCCGGGATACACCACCACCGTCAAAATGCGGGCGCCCAGCTCAAGCGCAGCTTCCAGTGCGGCAATCGTCGAAACCGGTTGCGTGATGACCAATTTGTCGCCGCCGGGCAGATACCCAAGATTGAACATCGCGGCATCAATTCTCAGCCCGGTTTCTGCGAGATCACGAATCCGCTCGTGGCTGGCGTGTATCAACTCGACCTGCGGGAAATCCCTGACTTTCTCCCGGGCAGATTCCAGCGCTTCAGCCTGCACATCGTACCCGATCACTTTTCCGCCCTTCCCGACAAGATTTGCGAGAAACAGCGTGTCGTGGCCGTTTCCAATCGTTCCATCGACCGCAGTTTCGCCCGGCTTGAGGCGTTCCCGGACCAATTGGTGAGCCAACGCGGTGGCACGGGGAAACCGGGTTGTTTTCAAAGGTTTTCCGGTTCCTGCAAAAGCTGTCCGATCCGCTGCAAAAGCCTTCCAGCCGCCCCGCCATCGAGAATCCGGTGGTCGAAGCTGAGGATGAATTTTGACTCCACTTTTGGTACAAATTCGCCCTTTTCGTTGTCCCAAACCGGCATTTTCCGGCCAGCCATCAGGCCCAGCACGAGATTTTGCTCCGGCAGGGGAATCGGCGTCGCATCGGTAATTCCAAACGGCCCGACATTTGTGACCGTGGCAATTCCTGTCCCGATTGCCTCGGGCGGTAACTTTCGTTCCTGGCCGCGTTTGACCAGTTGCTCATACGGCTCCTGCATTTCGGCGAGCGATTTCTTATCGGCTTCCCGGATGATCGGAACCAGCACGCCGTCCTCGACCTCGACGGCAAATCCGATGTCAATCGTGTTGGGGTGGACAATCCGGCTGCCGATCAGTCGCCCCGCAACAGCCGTGTTCTCGGACGTCGCGATTGCCAGTGCCCGAATCGCATACAACGTCACCCCCGGCTTGGGATCCTGCTCCTTCCGGTGCGCCAGAACCGCATCCATGATCACCGGGACGGTCACCGTGGCCAATGGCCGCGACCAGCTCCGGCGCATGGAATCTGCTACGGCAATTCGCATCGGCGACGCCTCGGTCGTTTTATTGCTGTCCAGATCCCGGATAAATTTTTCAAAATCCTCCACCGTCACCCGGCCACCGGACCCGCTGCCTGCCACGCCGGACATATCCGCCGCGTTCAGCCCCAGTTCTTCCATCCGCGCTCGCATGCGGGGACTCAGGTAAACGGTCGACCGCACCGGAACAGGCAGTCCGCCTTCCACAGTCGGTTTCACGCTCGGCTGCTCTTCGGTTCCGTCAATCACCTCGGATTCATCGACCGCAAAATGCACGTTGTCATTGCCGTCGCCGCTCTCCTCCTTCTCCGTTTTCGGCATCGGCTTGATCGGCGCTGTGTCGGATGGCTTGGTCAATCCGGCCCGCTGAATTTCGTCCTCTGTCGCCTCCAGGTAGCCAAGCGTCGCACCGACCGCATAGCTTTCGCCAACCTCCACGGTCAGTTCCGAAACCTTCCCGGAACACGCGGCCGTGACTTCCATCGACGCCTTGTCGGTATCGACTTCAAAAATCACCTGGTCAGCCTGGATTTCATCATCGGGCGCGATCTTGATCTCCGTCACCGTGGCTTCGGCGATGGATTCCCCCAACTGCGGCATGTGGATGGGCACGAGTGGCATGTTGCAGGGATTTAAGAGGATTTTCGGAAAAAGTAAACGGCGGAGGGCTGGAAGGATGCCCGTGAACCCTCAATTTCAGAAGCTCACCCGAAATCCCTTATTCACAGGTTTTTTAAAAATTTTAAAAAACTCTGGAAAAATCTCAAATTTTATCAATATTCAACGATACTTAAGTTTTCTTAATTATAATTAATGAGCCGACTGCTGCCCCTCATCTCCACCTGCCTGATCTCCTCCTGCCTCACCCTTCCGGCCGCAGCGAACAACAGCACCCAATCCAGCGCGGATTCGAGGAAACAAAAACTGCCCTCTCCTCCCGACGGAGCCATTCCCAAATACCAGAAAGTTCGCACCACGGCCTACACTCATACCGAGTCCGATCACATCCAGTACGGCCGGAAAAACGCGCTCGGCACCAGGTTACGCCTCGACAAATACTACACGTCTGCCGCTTCAGATTGGTCAAAATATCCCGTCGGCACGAAATTCAGAATGAAGGGAAAAGACACCGTTTACGTGATCGACGATTACGGCAGCGCCCTGGTCGGGACAGGGACAATCGATATTTATCATCCCACGAAACGCGCGATGTGGAACTGGGGCGTGCGTCACGTCGAAATCGAAATCATCGAGTTGGGCGACTTTGAGAAAAGCCGCGAAATTCTGGCCGAGCGCACCCGCTGGCGACATTGCCGCAAAATGCTGGCCGCAATTCCCGATCACCCGGTCAAATTGTGGAATCCGGCGATCAACGACCAGCCCGACATCCCCGTCAAATCGCCCACTGCTGAACCCGATTTGCCGGAGGCACCCCTGCCCGAAATTGCGCCCGAAATGCGACTCGCTTATCTCCGCCCAATCCCGCGTCGTGATTTGAGCCGGGCCGTGCTTCTCGACTCTGTTCCGGTCGCACCTGCTGCGCCGCCCACACCTGATTTGACCAATCCCCCTGCCGTTTCCGCTCCCGAAGTGGAGGAAGAAGAGCGGTCTCCCGCCTCCGCTCCCGGTGCAATATTCCGGAAGCGGGCTTTCACCCCGATCCCGCGACGGGGAGAAGTCTGACTCGATTCAACAGGGTCTGTTCGAAAAATGAACCCTGTTGGTTCGTTGCTTTACACTCAGTGATGATCTGCGTCCGGCTTGTTCGTCAAAACAAGATACCCGCCGAAGGCCACAATCAAAAGACCGAGCCAGAACACCGGGCTGATGGCTGACCAGGAAAGGCCGAGCCACCAGACGGCAAAAAAGCTGTTCACCACCGGCGCCCCGGCGAAAACCAGCGGCATCACGATACTCGGACCGCCTTTTACGTAGCGGTTTCCGAATACGATGCCCCACGCCCCTGCAGTCGTGATCAGACCGGCGATGAGGCCCTTCGTCAGGCCCGGCTCGGTGATCGCTGCATTCGGCTCGAAGCCGAGAAAATAAACCAGCAGACCACCGCAGAGGGCGAAAATTACATAGGCGAGGCTGATCGAAATCATGCTGCGGATCCCGCTCTTGCCGAAGGCAAAAATCGAGCTGTGCACCGCCACACCGTATTTCCCCCATGTCAGCCAAACGCCCGCGACCCAGGCCAGAAACCACCAGTTCATCGGCTCAGCTTCGCCCGCGTGAGCTTCCGGTGCAGGTCGGAACATCAGGGCGACGACCACCCCGACGATCAGCAACAGCACGCCGATCACGAACCCGCGTTTCGGCCACTTTTTCAGATCGAGACAGGTGAAAACCGTATTGCCGAGCTGCACCCCGCCGAAGACCAGCGGCATCACGACCTCCGGCCGGTGATAGAGCATCAGCGCAATGACCAGCGAGAGATTTCCGCCCACACCGAGTAACCCGGCGAAGCCACCCTTGATAAAGCCGTCCCGCGTCCAGGAGCCCTTGTCCGGCACCAGTTTCATCTTCAAAATGATCCAGCCCAGGATCACGCCGAGCAGCCCGTATCCCGCGCCGATGCAGGCCATCGCCAGCGCACGCGAGCCTCCCAGTTCGCCCGTGGCTTTGCCCAAAATCGGACCGTAAACGCCCCAGCAAAACATCGTCAAAACCGCCCACAGAAGGGCCCATTGCAACCAGTCGAGCTTTTTCAAAATGGAAATCAGGGTCGGATGTTACGCGCTCCCGCCTTCGCCCGGATCAAGCAGTTCCGGCGGCGCGACGGCAAGTTTCTCGCGCACTTCATCCGGAATCGCAACCGCTTTCATCCGCCGCGTCTCGTTGTCGAACGACACGCACACCACCGTGAACCGCCCCGTCGCCGCGACCGCCCGCGCTTCCTTGTCGTCCGGATTTTTCCAGAACCGGAAAAAATATTTCACCGCCTTGCTGCGGATTTCCTCGATCAGCAATTCGATTTCCACCTCCTCTTCGAATCGCAGCGGAAGCTTGAAATCCGCCGATGCCTGCACCCTTGGCCAGCCCACGTGCGGCCCATCGGACTTGCTGTCGCCTCCATCGAGAAAGGGATGCACTGAAAACCCGAGACTTCGGTAAAACCCGTGCTCCGCCACTTCCATGAACCGGAAAAAGTTCGAGAAATGCATGATGCCCGCGACATCCGTGTCAGCAAATTCGACCCGTCGGCGGTGGAAATAGCGGTGTTCAGCCATGAAGCAATGCTACCCGGAAAGATACGAAATGCGAATTTGGGTTTCCAAACAAGAAACGGCCAAAAAAAAGAACATCCTTCCAATTCCCGGAAAACTAAAAATAATTGACAGTCCCAACTCCTTTCACACAAGAAGTCCGCGAACGCCCATCCCCATGACCGCCATCGACGAAATCGCTCCTGATCTTTTCCGGCTTTCGATCCACGTCCCCGAACTCGACATGCAGTTCAATCACTTCCTCGTTCGGGACGAGGAACCCTTGCTCTTTCACGCAGGCTTGAAGGCGATGTTTCCACATTTGCGCGATGCTGTAGCTCAATTAATCGATCCCGCCACTCTTCGGCATATTGCGTGGAGCCACTTCGAATCAGACGAATGTGGCGGGTTAAACGAATGGCTGCAAATTGCCCCGCAAGCACAACCAGTTTGCACGCTGGTCGGAAAACTCGTCAGCGTTGATGATTTTTCGATTCGCCCCGCGTTGGGAATGACCTCAGACGACGTTTTATCAACCGGTAAATACCGCTATCGATTCTACCAATCCCCCCACATCCCTCATGGATGGGACGCAGGGGTGTTTTTTGAAGAAACTCGCAAGACACTTTTCTGCTCCGACCTTTTCCACCATTTTGGCGATCCTCCACCCGTAACCTCATCGGATCTGATCGCACCCACCCGGGACGCGATGAAACAAATGCAAAATGGGCCGCTGGCTGGCTATATGCCCTATACGCGAAAAACTGAAGGCGTCCTGAAATCGCTGGCCGATCTAAAACCGGAAACGATGGCGGTCATGCACGGCTCTTCTTTCACAGGTCAGGGTGACCAGTTACTTTTGGATTTGGCCGGTGTGATTGCCGAAAATTTCGATCAACCCTGACAAATTCAAAAGGGTGTGCACTGTTTGCCTTAGGCGATACCTGATCTCCCCGGCCCTTTTGAACGTCGACCTTTACAAACCCCGCCCCGCCCCGTCATGATCCACAAATCATGACCGACGCGCCAAAATCCCCGTCCCGACGCCGTTTCCTCACCACGACCGCCGCCACCGCCACGACCTTTGGCATTCTCGGCTGCAAAAAAACGGCTCCGCCTCCGCCGCAACGCACCTCGGGAGTGTTCATCGGGGAAGATCCGTATCGATATGAGGTGATTCATGACTGGGCGATTTTGCCGGATCAATATTCGTGGCAGATCACCCACAACTGCGCGGTCGACAGCGACGGAAATCTGTACGTGATCCACGAGGGCCAGGAAGCGTTGCCGGATCACCCGGCGATTTTTGTTTTCGATCCTCAGGGCGATTTCGTCCGTGCGTTCAGCAACGATTTCCAGGGCGGCGGCCACGGGCTGGAGGTGCGAAAAGAGGGCAACGAGGAATTTCTCTATGTCACCGGATACCAGAAATTGAAGACCTTCGCGAAGCTGACCCTCACCGGCGAGCAGGTTTGGAAAAAGCGCGCGCCGATGGATTCGGGGGCCTATGCTGCGGGCGAAGACACGTTGTTCGAGCCAAAAGACCGGTCCGAAATCTGGGCGCGGAATCGCTTCCTCCCGACGAATTTTGCTTTCCTCCCCGACGGCGGATTTCTCCTCGCCGATGGATACGGGGCCTGGATGATCCACCGATACGACAAGGATGCGAATTACGTTTCCTCCTTCGGCGGCGAAGGCACCGAGCCGGGCAAATTCAAGCTCCCCCACGGTTTGTGGATCGATACGCGGAAGGACGAACCGGCCGTCGTCGTGGCCGATCGGACCAACGGCCGCGTCCAGTGGCTCACCCTCGACGGCGAGCACATCAAGACCGTCGAGGACACGATTTTGCCGGCGAATATCGATCAGCACGGCGACACCCTTCTCGTCCCCGATTTGAGCGCGCGGATTTCGCTTTTCGATAAAGACGACAACCTGATCCACCTCGGCGAAGACGAAGCCTGGCGCACCGAAGTCATGAAAGACGGCAAGGCCATGCGCAGGAATCCGGAAGGCTGGGTCGACGGAAAATTCGTCCATCCGCACGACGCCTGTTACGACAAGAACGGCGACATTTACGTCGCCGAGTGGGTCGCCAGCGGCCGGATTTCGAAACTCCGTCTGGTTTCGTAGTTTTTGAACTCCTTATGGCGTCGTGCGCTGGACGTTCCGTCCGTGCTCCGACTGCGGGCAAGCCCGCTTTACTGACGGAGTTCGCGAAAAACGAGAATTCTCTCTCTATTTTTTCACGAACGGACAGAGTTGGTTCTCCGAATGAACCCTGTTGGTTCGATTCGCCGAAATTCGGCATTTTTTCCGGTGCAGGACAGCAATCCCCGTCTATAATCGACGTCCCGGTCCCATCACGGTGCCGGATTTTCCAACTGAATACCCACACTATCCAAACCAGAAACCAGCAGACACATGGCTGATTTAGACGACATCAGAGACGGCGATAATTTCGGGCTGAACACTCCGGCCGATACGAGCAAGTTTTACCTGAAAGGTATGAACAGCACCGATTGGGGTGTGAAAAACCGCATGTCGCGGATTTTCAACCGCAAGTCGGGGAACACCGTGATGCTTGCTTTTGACCACGGATTTCTCATGGGGCCGACATCCGGTCTGGAGCGGATTGATCTGAACATCGACCCGCTGGCCGAGCACGCCGACTGTCTCATGGGCTGCCGCGGCTCGATTCGCAGCATGATTTCGCCGGAGAATACCAAGCCGGTTTGTCTCCGGGCTGATACCGGAACGACGATCCTTACGGAACTGAACCACAATGTTCTGCTTGGCGAAGAGGAAATGATTTCCATGAACTCCTCGGCTCTCGCCGCGATGATCGCTGTCGGTGATGCCGCAACGGAAGCGACTACGATGGCAAATTTCAGCCGCCTCGTGGACATCGGGAACAAGTACAGCATCCCGGTAATGTGCGTGACCGCTGTCGGCAAAGACATGGCACGCGATTCCCGCTACTTTCAGCTCGCCGCTCGTGTGGGTGCTGAAAACGGTGCCTCGATCGTGAAAACTTACTACACTGAAGGCTTCGAAAACGTGGTCGCCTGCACCCCGGTGCCGATCGTGATCGCCGGTGGCAAAAAGCTGCCCGAGATTGAAGCGCTCGAAATGGCTTACAACGCCATCCAGGCCGGCGCAGCGGGTGTCGACATGGGCCGGAACGTGTTCCAGTCTGAGGCTCCGCTTGCGATGATCAAAGCCGTTGGCGGCGTCGTTCACGAGGGCCTCAAGCCGAAAGAAGCCCTCGATCTTTTCGAGACCGAGAAGAACGCGAGCTGATTCTTTCGACTCAGATCCAATTTCGAAAATCCGGTTCCGTTTTGTGCGGGGCCGGATTTTTTCGTGCCGGCTCGCCGCAAAAACGCCCCTTCCGTTGGCGGGGATTGCCTGAGACCATGCCGTTGTGAATTTTCCTCGAGCAGCTTGGCGCGGAGCCGTCGTTTTCCTGATTTCGGCGTCCGCTGGTGCGACTCCGGCGAATAAGAATGCTCTCGAAAAATTCTTCGGGCCACATCTGCCGGCGGAATTGAATTCCTGCGCGGCGTGCCACGTGAAAGCGGATGGCCACGGCGCGACTTCGCTGGAGGATTTTCCGCACAACCCCTTCGGAAAATCTCTCGCCGCGCTCGACGGAAAAATTTCAGAGCGACTCGACGCGGTTTTGGAAAAGGATGCGGATAACGACGGAGTTTCAAACCTGCACGAAATTTTGACAGGGCGATTTCCGGGGAAAACGAACCAACAGGGTACGTTTGCCGAACCAACCCTATTGGATCGTAAAAAGAAGGAATTCGCGGAATTTCAAAAACGCTATCCGTGGAAGCCATTTGAATCGGTGAAGCGGCCCGAGATTCCCACCGTTTCGAAGACGGACTGGGCGCGGAATGAGATTGATGTCTTTATCGCGGCGGAACACGAGGCGCGCGGGCTGAATCCGCGACCGGAGGCAGCCAAGGAAATCTGGCTGCGACGGGTGACGGTCGATTTGACGGGGCTGGTGCCGACGCCGGAGGAGATCCGGGCTTTCCAGGCGGACGAATCGGAGACGGCCTACGAAACGGTTGTCGATCGACTTTTGGCGAGCCCGCGATACGGCGAACGTTGGGGGCGGCACTGGATGGATGTGTGGCGGTATTCGGACTGGGCGGGTTATCGCGCAGACCTGCGGGAAAGCGCGCGGCACATCTGGCACTGGCGGGATTGGATCGTGGAAACACTGAACGAGGGTGTCGGCTACGATGAAATGATCCGGCAGATGTTTGCGGCGGACGAGTTGTATCCGGGCGACGAGGAAAAATTGCGGGCGACGGGGTATCTCGCGCGGAATTTTCACCGGACGCGGGACAAGTGGATGGACGATGTGGTGACGCACACTT
>JABDJT010000288.1 GCA_013003335.1 Verrucomicrobiales bacterium
ATGATTCACCCAATCGACGCTGGATCGAACAGCTGGATGACGAAGATATCGGGTTCATGAAGCGGTTTTTGCTGGCTTCCGGTTCTCTCAAGGAACTGGCCAAATCCTACGGCGTCAGCTACCCGACCGTGCGCCTTCGCGTCGACCGGCTGATTCAAAAAGTCGAGATTCTCGACGACACCAATAGCGGCGACGACCACGAGCGAATGCTTCGTTCACTCGCTGCGGAAGGTCGTTTTGACACCGCTACGCTCAAGGCGCTGCTGCAGAGCTACCGCGAAACCACTCCGGAAAAATCTCCAACCGAAACTGAAATCGAACCCAACTCCGGGAAATCATGAAACAACGATTCACTCTACTCGTCATCGCATGGCTCTTTTTTGTGCTCGCGAATCTCTCTGTCCACGGAAATCAGGAAGCCGATGAAATGATCCCCGGCCAGCCGGGAACGACGTTATCCAGCGAAGCCGAAAGAACCGGCAGCTCTGCCACGGTTTCCTCCGACACCGAAGCAACCGTCCCGATTTTGGCCGTGGAATCTCCGGTCGTCGCTGACACCGGCTACATTTTGAAGGGCGAAGTCCGCTATGAAAACGTCGGCGACGAAGCCATGCTGGAAATGTGGAATGTCTTCCAAACCGGCGAAAACGGAAACAATGAGCAGCGATATTTTTCCCGGACAGCAAATGAACGTGGGCCGATGGGCGTTCTGAAAGGAACCAGCGACTGGAGACCGTTTCTCCTGCCATTCAACCTGGCCGATGCCCCGGAAAACCCCTCCCACCTCAAGGTGAACGCGATCCTGCCCGAGGGCGGATCAGTCTCCGTTCGCAACCTCGAACTCGTCGAGTGGGATCCCAAAGAGGGGTTGCCGATCGGTCCGCCGACTTATTTTGGGCTGATCTTGATGGCGCTGGCGATCTTCGGTGGCACCGTCGCGACGGCGTCCGGCGTCTTCCTCGGATTGTCCCACAAAAAGCCGGGGTTCCGACACCTCGTGAAAATCGGGATTGGAATCATGGTCGGGCTCGGCGCATTTCTGGCATTCCTGGCTTTGGTCACGCCGGGAGCCATGCGCGGTTTCTTCATCGGATTTGGCCTGCTTTTGCTCATTCTTGGTGCCGTGTTCGGTTCCGTTTTGGTTCGTCACCGGCCGGTCGAGGAAGAGCTTCGCCGGATGACTGCGGCAGATTTGTGATCGGTTATGGGATCGCAATAGGGGCCTTGAACACGGGCCGAGAATGTTTGATCGCGCCTGCCGTGACGGATATTGTTCCGGCATGGAATACACCTGCGAGATCGAAATCGATGCGCCGCGTGAAGAGGTCTGCGCCAGGTTCGACAGCATCGAGAATTTGAAATACTGGCAGCCCGGTTTCGTCAGCTACGAGCATCTCGAAGGCGAAGAGGGAGCACCCGGTTCGAAGGCTCGACTTCTCTACAAGAATCGGGGGCGCGATGTCGAAATGATCGAAACCATCATCGCAAGAAGACCTCCCGAAGAATTTTCCGCTGCTTTCGACGCGGACGCCATGCACATGGAGGTGCGGGGTTACTTTCACGAACTGCCCGACGGAAGAACCCACTACGTCACCGAGAACGTCGCTGAGGTCAGCGGTTTTTTCTTGAAAATGATCACCATCCTGATGCCGGGCTGCTTCAAAAAGATGTCCCAGCAATACCTCGATTATTTTAAGGCCTTCGTCGAAGACGGAGCCGACATTCGTGACATGAAGAAGGGATAAAACGACCCATTCGTTTGAAGATTCACAGTCGCGAAATCATTGCCTTGCGTAACAAAAAAATGTCGAACTCCGTCCGACTCACTTTTTGTTACTCAGGGCCTCCGTTCGATGAACCAACCCTGTTGATTCGTTTTTCAGAAAAATGAAACTGCTTGCCTGCCTCCTGATCCTCACGGGATCGGCCGGAATTTTTTCCGCCGAAGCAGCGGATCCGTATCCCGATCAAATCAAACCGCTCCTCCGCGAACGCTGCTATGCCTGCCACGGCGCGCTGAAACAAAAGTCCGGACTTCGGCTCGACACGGTGGAGCGAATTCTCGATGGCACGACCACAGAGGAATTACTCGCGCGGATTTCCACGACCGACCTCGATGAGCGAATGCCGCCGGAAGGCGAACCGGTCACTCCGGAACAGATCGCTGCGGTGAAAAAATGGATCGCCGCCGGCACTCCGAAAATTGCCGGCGAGGTCGGCGACGACGACCCGGATGCGCACTGGGCTTTTCAAAAAATCGAGCGCCCCCTCGTGCCCAAATCCAGTTTCGAAAACCCGATCGATGCATTTTTGGAAGCGAAACGAGTCGCGAAAAATCTCGAAACTCAACCGGAAGCGGAGCGCGGAATTCTGCTCCGCCGCGTTTACATTGATCTCACCGGCCTCCCGCCGACGCTCGAACAACTCGCAGACGACCGGCCCTACGAACAGATCGTCGACGAACTTCTCGCCAGCCCACAGCACGGTGAACGCTGGGCCCGACACTGGATGGATGTGTGGCGCTACTCGGACTGGTACGGGCTTGGGGCGCAACTTCGCAACAGCCAGAAACATCTCTGGCACTGGCGCGACTGGATTGTCGAATCACTCAACGAGGACAAGGGTTACGATCAGATGATTCACGAAATGATGGCCGGAGATGAACTCGCTCCGACCGATCCGGACACATTGCGGGCGACCGGTTTTCTTGCGCGAAATTACTTTCTCTTCAACCGCACGACCTGGCTCGACGACACAATCGAGCATACCGGAAAGGCGTTTCTCGGCCTGACGCTGAATTGCGCCAAGTGCCACGATCACAAGTACGATCCGATCACCCACGAGGATTACTATCGTTTCCGCGCGATTTTTGAGCCTCATCAAATCCGCCTCGACCCGGTTCCCGGCGAGACTAATTTTGAAAAGAACGGCCTGCCGCGCGCGTTCGACGACCACATCGGGGCAGTCACGTTCCTGCACAAAAAGGGCGACCCGAAAAATCCTGACGAAGCCATAAAAATCACGCCGGGCGTGCCGGTTCTATTTTCAAAATTCGAATCGAAGCCGGAGCCGATCGACCTGCCTCCGTTTGCCTGGGCTCCCGGCAGTCGCGAATCGGTTCAGAAGGATTGGCTGGCTGCAGCAGAGAAAAAAATTCCCGTGGCGGAGAAAGAGCTCGCGGCCGCCCGGAAAAAACTGGCCGAAGCACCGCCTGAGCCGGAGCCCGGATCCGCCCCGGCAAAAACCGATCCATTTTCCCTGACCGACGATTTTTCGAAGTTGAATCCGAAAATCTGGGAGGTCGTCGGCGACGGCTGGAAGTTCGAAGACGGCCACGCGAAACAGACGAAATCCACGCGGGACACGGAATTTTTGAAAACGAAGCAACCGATCCCCCGGAACTTTGAAGCCCGCTGCCGATACACGCTCACCGGTGGCGCGACCTACAAATCCGTGACCTTCCGGTTCGATCTCGGCGACGATTTGAAGTTCACCAACTACGTTTACACGAGCGGCCACCAGGCCGGTAAAGTGCAGGCAGCCTACTCCCGCGACGGCAACGCCAGCTACCCTGCTGAAGGCCGGAAGACGCGGAAATTCGAGGTCGGAGAGACCGTTGAAATACGATTCGCTGTGCGCGACCGGCTCGTGAATGTCTGGATCAACGACGAATTTTCGATCTCCTACGAAT
>JABDJT010000299.1 GCA_013003335.1 Verrucomicrobiales bacterium
GCCGCGATCTCACTTCGCGCCGAGGGGTTCGATGTCCAGATCGTCGAAAAAAATGACAAGATCGGCGGAAAGCTGAATTTCCTGGAGAAAGAGGGCTTCGGCTTTGATCTCGGACCGTCAATTTTCACTCTGCCGCAGTTTTTCCGCAGCCTGTGGGAGCGGGCCAGGAAAAACATGGATGACTATGTTCAGCTTGAGCCGGTCACCCCACACTGGCGGAATTTTTTCGAAGACGGCCTCGTGCTCGATCTCTACGAGGAACCGGACTTGATGCGGAAGGAACTGGAAAAGCTGGAGGGCGACCCGGAGCAGCACTGGCGGGAGTTGCAGGACTTTCTCGACTATGCCCGCGGCCAGTATGACGTGGTGAATGACGGGTACTTCCAGCAGGGCCTCGACAGCATTTGGGAGTTTCTCAAGTTCTATGGCCTGATCCGGCTGGCCACGCAGATGGATTACAAGTCGACCATGGCCGAATCCATCGCGGAGCGTATGCAAAGCGAACCGCTTCGCCGGATTTTCGAATATTTCATCAAGTATGTCGGATCGTCGGCGCACGCTGCGCCCGGCTACATGAACCTGATGCCGGTCATTCAATTCGACTACGGTCTTTGGTATGTGAAGGGCGGGATGTACAACCTCGCGATTGGCCTCGGAAAATTACTGGATGATCTTGGCGTGCCGGTTCACCTCAATGCCGAGGTGGCGGAGATTGAAAAGCGGGACGGGAAATCCGTTTCCGGAGTCCGCCTGAAAGATGGTGAGCGGATCGTGGCGGACTACGTCGTCTGCAACATGGAGGTGATCCCGGCCTACAAAAAATTGCTGAGCGAGCCGCCGAATTTCCTGAAGAAGCTGCGGAAATTTGAGCCGGCCTGCTCGGGGCTGGTCATTCACCTCGGGACCGATCGGGAGTATCCCCAACTCGCCCACCACAATTTCTTTTACTCAAAAAACCAGTCGAAGCATTTCAAGACGGTCTTCGAGGAAGGAAAACTGCCGGACGACCCGACGATTTACCTCGTCGCACCGACCCGGACCGATCCGTCGAAAGCGCCCGAAGGCTGCGACAACATCAAGGTTCTGCCGCACATTCCGCCGATCGATCCGGAGAACCCGCTGCCGCACGAGGAATACGTCGCGATGAAAGATCGCGTCCTTGAAAAGCTCGAGCGCATGGGCCTGACCGATCTCCGCAAGCACGTCGTGGTGGAGGACATGCTCACGCCGGTCGATATTGAGAAAATGTATTTTTCCAACCGCGGCTCTGTTTATGGCGTAGTGACTGACTGGAAGAAAAATTACGGATTCAAAGCCCCGAAGCAGTCGTCGCGATACAAGAACCTGTTTTTTACCGGTGGCAGCGTGAACCCGGGCGGCGGCATGCCGATGGCGATCCTGTGCGGACAAAAAGCGGCGGATCGCGTCGTCAAACAGGACGGGAAATCGGGCTGACCGGAGGCGTCATGGACGTTTTTCTCTGGGTCTACATCATCGCGATTGCGATCTGCTTCGTCACGTCCTGGTGGTGGTTTTCCCTGCTCAAAACCGTCCCGCCTCCACCCGATGACACCGACTTTTCCGATGCGAAAATCACGATCCTCATACCCGCACGGAACGAGGAACACAATCTCGGCACCCTGCTTTCCTCGATCCGGTCCCAGGCTTTCCAGCCTTACGAAATCATCGTGATTGACGATCATTCCGTCGACCGCACGGCCGAAATCGCCCGCGAGCACGGGGCCCGCGTCGTCACCGCGCCTGATTTGCCCGACGACTGGTTCGGCAAACCCTGGGCCTGCACAAACGGCGTTGCTGAAGCCACCGGCGACTGGCTGTTGTTTCTCGATGCCGACACCCACCTCGAAACCGGTGCGATGGAGAAATTCGCCGCCCTCACCGTCACAGCTCCGGAAGCGGTTCACGCCATCGGCCCCTATCACCGTGTCCGCGAGCCCTACGAGCAGCTTTCCAGCTTCTTCAATGTGATCATGGTCCTGGGTATGAATGCATTCACCGTCCGAGGCTGGGAAGCAGACGAAATCGGGCTCTTCGGTCAGTGCATGCTGGTGAAAAAGGCCGACTACGAAACGATCGGCGGGCACGAACGGGTCAAGCGCATCGTGCTGGAAAACTTTCATCTCGCCCGGGATTTTGAGGAAGCCGGGATCGAGCGTTGCTGCTACATCGGGAAGGGCACCATTTCGATGCGCATGTTTCCGACCAACTACCGCGACATGGCCGACGGCTGGGGCAAAGGATTCGTTTCCGGCGCAGGAAACACGCCTGCCAGTGCCCTGTTCGGCATTTCGATTTGGCTGTCCGGCCTGATCATGTCGACCATTTCTCTTTTCCTGCTTCCCTTCGCCAGCCCGCTCACGGCTGGTTTCATCCTCGGTCTTTACCTACTGAACGCCGGGCAGATTCTGTTTCTTTTCAAAACCGTCGGCAACTTTTCCTTCTGGAATGCCGCCCTGTTTCCCGTCAGCCTCGCCTTCTACCAGGTTCTCTTTTTCAAATCCATGCACCGTGGCCGGCGAAAAGGCGAAATTTTCTGGAAAGATCGCGATGTTTCTTGAACTGCCCAAACTCTGGATCGTCGTACTGAACGTGTTCGGCATTCCCGCGATCCACCTCGGCGTTTCCTGGCTGTTTACCCGGATGCCGCGACGCTGGTTCAATCCGGCTTCCCCGTTCTTCCGGGAACGCTCCTGCGAAAACGGCGGTCGGCTTTACGAATCCGTCTTCAAGATCCGACGCTGGAAACGGCTCCTGCCCGATGCCGCCCCGTGGTTCGACGGCTTCGCCAAGAAGAACCTCCGCTCCGTCGATCCCGATTACCTCCGCGCCTTCATCGCTGAAACCTGCCGGGGAGAAGCTGCCCATGTCGCCCAGGTATTCGCGCTCGCCGGCATTCTCTTGCTTTGGAATCCATGGCCGGTCGCTGCGATCGTCATGATTGTCTACGCCATCTTTTCCAATCTTCCCTGCATTCTTCTGCAGCGGCACACCCGCATCCGCCTGCAGCACTTTGCCGGAAAACCCGGCGTTGCCGCGCAGGGTTCGGGGCAAGTCGAATGAACCGGTTCGGAGCGAAGCGGAGAAAGACGGAACGAAGTAGAGTCAATCTGTTCGACAAACCTACCCTGTTGGTTCGTCAGGCTGCGCGTCGCACCCGGCGAAACAGGAACAGACTCAGCGCGCCGAGAAGAAGTATCGCCGAAGAAGGTTCCGGGACCGTGGATTGCATGCCCGATCCTTCAAAATCCACTCCGGAACCGAGGATCGAATTGAATTCGGAAAGGACTGAATTTCCCCCGTTTGCCAGCGAAATTTCGATAATTTCCTGGTTTCCGTTGTCGATTCCGATCATCCGGTTGTTCGTCGAATCCCACGAAAGCGTCTCGACATCGTGGCCGGACGAGAGCCCTCCACCCACATTGTTGTCCACCACTTCCAAAATCGTTCCGTTCGAGAGGGACAGCCGATACAGGTGCGCATCGTTTTGATCGTATGCAAACAAGTTCCCGGAACTGTCGAATTCAATGCCATCCGTATAACCCAGCGTCTCTCCGAGTCCGGACGCCGTCCCAACCAGGAACGTATCTCCCGTGGCAGGATCAATCCGGTAAATCTCATCCGCCGTCGTATCGGTCTTCGTGGCTGCACCTACCACAGCGCCCAGGTAAAGAAATCCATCGAAGGGATTGTATGTCAGGGCTTCCCCGCCCAACCCGATATCGAGTGAGATGGTCGTCAGTTGATACCGGTTTGCGGTTCCAACCGTCAGCCCGGAAAAATCGTAGGAAAAAAGCGCATTGGTTTGGTCTAGCAGGTATCCAATATTTGAATTGGAGACCGCCATCGCTTCAATATCCCTCGTGTTCAGGGGGAAAATTTTGTAACCGGTCCCGTCGTCGTACTCGAACAAGCCGTAGTCATCGAGCGTTCCGGAATCGGCGTAGTTGGTCCAGCCGTAGATCCGGTTCGACTCCTCTTCATCCAGCGCCCAATAGGTCTCCTGTCCGATGATGTTCCCTGCCAGGAATGCAAGTGAGGCTACCAAAGCCCGAAGAGAAAGACCGTGGCCCCCCAAGGCGGTCAAATTTTCCATAAATTTAATTAAAATTATAATTTAAGGAAGTCAAACAAGTTTTGTTGGCCGGATCTGGCCAATTTTTCGGGGTCGGAAAAAGGCCCCTCACTCCTCCCCGCCCAACTTCTTCGCCTGGGCTCGACTTTCCTCGGACAGCATGGAAAGCGGGTAATTGAAGTTTTTGCCGTTGCGAAGGAGCAGTTTCACCGCGGTTGGCTTGTTTTCGGTAAGCCCCATGAAGCGGGCTTCCAGTTCCCGTCCCAGGCTGTCGGTCCACTTGTAAAAGGTTTCGTCCGGCTTTTTCACCATCGCCGCATCAACGGTTTCACCTTTTTCTTTCAAAAACTCCGCTTCTTTCTCGGCGAGGTTTTTGGAGTCGATAATGGCACCTTCGGCGATCCATTTTTCGATGATCTCGATTTTCTTTTTGGGGAGCGGTTCACCTTTCCGCGGCATGAAATCGGTATCGCCGGGAGGTAATTTCATTTTCTCGAGAAAACTGGATTCTTCCGGGTTGCCGGGCCGGATGATGTTGAATTTTCCGACTTGGTAATCGCGCATTTCCTCCAGGTCATCGAGCGCGAGATTGCCTTTCACGTCTTCCTCATTGCTGTGGCACTTCCAGCAATGCTCTTTCATGATCGGGAGTACGTCGGTCTTGTAATCGATCGCCGATACCGGCAGAGCCAGGGCAAAGCCGGAAAAAAGAACCAGGTAAAATCTCGAAACACTCATTCCATCAGGAAATATCACCTTACGCCCCTTTCGTTACCATTCTTCACATTCCCGTCGATCGCTTCAGTGGAACTTCGTTTTCGTGTAGCCGGTCAAATCCGGCGCAAACAGGCTGGCGGGCATCTCCGGATTTTTCTGGATGCTGCTGAATCGAGTGGAAATTTTCGAACCGTCTTTCAGCACGACCTCGATACCCTCCAGGTTGTACTTTCTCGCATCGACGGTGAACGTGAAGGTTTTTACCCCTCGCGCGTTCGCCCCGATCGGTTGGGTCAGGATCTTGTAGTTTGTGCCTGTAGGCGAAACTTTCAGCACCTTGTATTGCCGGCGAAAAGCTGAGGTCGAACCGGGCAGGCCGTTGACCAGGGAGGAAATTCCAGCCGGAGCTCCGGAATTGCCCGTGGTGCGTTCCTCGTATTTTTTCCCGAGCGGCCGTATGACGGTGAGCTTCGATCCATGACCAATCACGACCGTGCCACCTGACTCCATTCGAAAGCGGTCATTTGCGGAATCGACATAGATCGTGCCGCTGGTCCCGACGATATCCTTGACGGTTTTCAGGCTGCGAGACTGGGAAAATTTGATTTTCACGCGACTGGCACCGGATTGCGTTTTCAACCAGTTGGCGACCACTTCTTCGCCGGATTGGGAAAAGACCGGTCCGGAAGACGAGAGGAAAAAAACGGACGCCACCACAGCGGAAACGGCAGGAATGCGAATCATGCGGAAACGCTACGCGCTGCCGGATTCGCTGCAAACGCAGAATCGGGGGAAACGCGTTTCGAGGGACTAGATTTCGCCGATCAATCGCCGCAACTCGCCGGCCGGCCACTGTCCGGGCGCATTGGCCGTCTGCAAAAACCCGTAATTCAAACAGGACCCCGCACTGGCGAGAACGAGTCGCGACAGTTTTCCGAGCCGGCCCATTCCCATCGCGCTGATCAGTTGCCCCCGGTTCACGGTTTTTTCGACCAGCCCCGCCAGATCAAACAACGCTTCATGCGATTCGATCACCACCGCGAATTTTACGACGTCGATACCGGCATCGGCTGCCTGCTGGATCCGGTCTTCGAGTTCCGGAATACCGGGCGTCGATTCGAAATCATGAAAAGAACCGACAATCGCCACACCAAGGCGCCGTGCTTCCTCAATCATCGGGGTCATTTCGGCCAGGGTGGAAAGCTCAACGTCCAGAAGGGCGGCGCGGGGGAGAAGCGGAGCGGTCAACTCCTGGCGCCGGGCCGGTGCCTCAAATTCCGGAGAAGCGC
>JABDJT010000303.1 GCA_013003335.1 Verrucomicrobiales bacterium
CCGGCCGTCGCATCGTAACGATCGAAGATCCGGTCGAGAACAAATTGCCGGGCGTGGTTCAAATTGCTGTGAAACCGGAAATCGGTCTGACTTTCGCCCAGGGGCTTCGTTCGGTGCTTAGGGGCGATCCAAATGTAATCATGGTCGGGGAAATGCGTGATCTGGAGACTGCGGAAATTGCAATCCGGTCGGCACTGACCGGACATCTTGTCTTTTCGACGCTGCACACGAACGACGCGATTTCAGGCGTGACCCGTCTGGTCGATATGGGCGTGGAGCCGTTCCTGGTTTCCTCTTCCGTTCGAGCGTTCGTTGCCCAACGACTGGTTCGCCGGCTCTGTCCCGATTGTCGTGAGAGTCGCCCGGGTGATCCGGAATCCCTGCGTCGACTGGGAATCACTGTTACAAGCGAAACGCGGATGTTTGCGCCCAAGGGATGCTCCTCCTGCCGGGGCATTGGATATCGTGGGCGGTTGGCGATTTTTGAAATCTGCGTGGTCACACCCGAGCTGCAGGAATTGATCGCCCGTGGTGCCGGTGCAGCTGAATTGAAACAGCAGGCCAATAAAGACGGGTTTGTTTCGATGCGGAATTACGGCCTGGAGAAAGCCCTCGGCGGCGAGACCACGATCGAAGAGGTCCTTTCTGCAACGCTGATGGAATCCGCTTCCACAGCTTCCCTGATCCCAACCGCAACCCCCGTAATAGCCGGCTGAAGAATCAATGGCGACCTTTCAATACAGCGCCTGTGCCAGCGACGGCACCCGACAGTCAGGAACACTCGATGCGCCTGACCGGACCTCGGCATTTCACATGCTGGATGCAAAACAGCTCCAGCCATTATCTCTCAGCGAAGTTTCATCGGCTTCTCCGAAGAACGAAGTCCAGATGCCCGCTCCAGCCCGGAAGCGGGAAACACCGATTCGTGGAGTGCGACTGAAATCTTCGCAGGTGCTGGAATTTACCGAGGAACTTTCTGAGCTATTGAAAGGAGGCATCCAACTCGAACCGGCTCTTGGAATTCTCGAGCGCCGAACCGAGTTGTCCGGGTTGAAAGATCTCGGAGGAATTGTTCGGGCGAAAATTCGGGATGGCCTGCCCCTGGCTCAAGCCTTGAAAGAGGCATCGCCGGACTTCGGGGATTTGTACTGCAATCTCGTGGCTGCGGGAGAAGTGAGCGGTTCCCTTGGGGAAATTCTTGAACGACAGGCCGCTCACCTCCGCGCCATGCAGGAATTGAAAGGACGGGTCCTGTTTGCCCTGATCTATCCCTCCTTCCTGATCGCCTCGTCGATCGCTGTCGCGATTCTCTTCCTGGTATTCCTCATCCCAAAACTCACCGAGTTGCTCGATTCAACCGGCGGTACTCTTCCGCTCGGTGCGCAATTGATCGTCAATTCTGCCGATTTTTTGAAAGGAAATTGGCCCTTCCTTTTGCTGATCGTTTTCCTTTTTTCCGGAGCTGCCATCTGGTTCTCAAGGAACAGGCGTCTTGCCTGGGATCAGTTCAAACTACGCTGGCCGATGATGGGTCGAGTGTTTCGTGAGCGGTTTCATGTTCAGTTTCTTGAAACCCTGGCCAATCTCATCCGCAACGGCTTGCCCCTGAATCAGGCACTTGAACTGACACGAGCGGCAACGGCCAATCGATATTTACAAACGAAGCTTGACGCAGTTTCCACCCTGGTCACCGACGGAACGGCTCTTTCCACAGCCCTTCAGAAATGCGGCGAGTTCCCCTCGCTCATGATCGATATGATTCACGTCGGGGAGCAAACAGGCGATTTGGGCGGTTCCCTGCAGAGGACGGCTGAACGATTTGACCGCGAATTGAATCGGCGGGTCGATAAACTCAGTGCCGTCATTCAACCGGCCGTTGTCGTGCTTATGGCCGCGATGGTCGGGGCCATGGCCTACCTGATGATTTCAGCGATTTTCCAAACCATTGCCGGCCTCGGAGCCGGTTGAAACGAAACAACACTGTCTATTCACCAATCAAACCCTGTTCGATCGAAAAACCGATTTCAGTCATGAAAGTAAAAACAAAAAATCAGGCCTCAAACCTGCGGCGGCGTCGCGGCTTTACCCTCGTGGAAATGGTGCTCGTCCTCGGGATCATCGCTCTCCTCGTTGGCTCCGGGATCTTCTATCTTGTCGGCGTTCTCGACGTCGGAAAAGAAAGTCGCGTAAAAGCCGATTTGAATACCATCACAGCCGCACTGCGCACCTACGAAACCCAGAACCTGTTTCTGCCAACCACGCAACAGGGGCTTTCCGCGTTGGTCGACAAACCAACTTCGCGGCCCCAGCCGAAAAGCTGGCGACCGTTCCTGAAAAAGACGCTGCTCGATCCGTGGGGCAACGAATATCAATACCAGCGCCCGGGGAAGCGGGACTCCGGCGGTTTTGATCTGTTTTCCGCCGGGCCTGACGGCGTCGCCGGGAATGAAGACGATATCGGAAACTGGGATATCTAAACCAAATGCAGATCTGCCATCCAGTTCCCGCCCGGTCCGCGGGCTTTTCGCTCCTTGAAATCATCGTCGCACTTGCTGTGGCGATGCTGATCCTGGGCGGCGCTGTTTTGACGATCACCCCGGTGAATGATGAGCATCAGATTCGCCGAACTGGCGGCAAAATCGAGACGACAGCGAGAAAGGCGTTGATCGAAGCGGGCACCGAAAATCGGACTGCGCTGATTGTAGTCGGACGTGACTGCTTGGAGGATGAAACTTCGGGAGCTGAATGGCATTGGCCGGAAGACATCCGCATCCTAATTCGTCCACCCGGGAACGAGAAATGGCAGGTGCCATCGGCAGGCGGCTATCCCTGGCGATTTTTTCCGCAGGGAATCTGCGAACCGCTCGCGTTTCGAATCGAGTCGGAAGCGGCTGAAATGGAATTCAAGATCGACCCGTTGACGGGCGAAGCGCGGGAGGAACGCGTCATCGTGAATGCACAATGAGGATTCGACATTCATCACTGAAAAAGGGATTCGTCCTGCTCGAAATCATCCTGGCCGTCGGTTTGTTCGCCCTGGTTGCCACCTCCATGGTGATCGCTCTCGATCGGCTTTCCGTTGCTTCGTTGTCCGTCCGAAAGGAAGCCGCTGCGCTTCGCCAACTCGAATCTGTCATGACGCGGGTGCAACACAGTGCTGCGTTTCGCACGGGTTCATTTGAGTATCCGGGAGAGGTCGCAGTCACGGCTACGGTTTCCCCGGAACCGGATCTGCCGGACTTGTATCGCATTTACGTCGTAGCCCGGATTCCCGGGGAAGAAAAGTTCAGCCGCGAATTGGAGACGGTCGTCTACCGGCCTCGAACGAATCAATAGGGTATGTTTGCCAAACCAACAGTATTGGATCGAAACTACCGCCAGGCGTCCGGCTTCACGCTGCTGGAGGTGGTGGCCGGGCTGGCGATCGTTGGATTGTTGCTGGGCGGTGTCTACGGAGTCGCAAACGGAGCTCTCCAACTCGGTAAGCAATCCGGCGATTCCCGAAAACAGGAAGTCCGTGCGACCAACTTTTCGAAGTTTCTCCGTTCCGGATTTTCCCGACTGGGGCCGGAAGCAGGCATCGAATTGACGGCTGAGGGTTTGGTGATTTCAGGCGGACCAGTTCCGTTTCCTGTCGGTCCGCATACGGCGACCGCCGACAGCGCAGCCCTGGTTTTCGCCGACGAAACCGTTTTCCTGGCTCATTTCAATAATAGGATCCAAATCTCGGAAATTCGGCTGTTGGAGACTGTCGAAGACTTATCCTGGGAATGCCAGGATCCGGAAACCGGGACCTGGGTTTCGAAATTTCAAGGCCGCCCGGAATTAATCCGGCTGACCATCAACCGGGAGGGCGCGGAACATTTCTGGATTCCGCCGTATCAATACTGAAATGACGCTGAATCCTGACAGAGCAAAAAAATTGCAGCGCGGTTCGGCGTTGATCGCTGTCTTTTGGGCGATCGCCGTTCTCGGAATGGTAATATTTGGAGCGGCTAAATTCGTTTCGCTTGATAGCGAATGGGTAACCGGGATGCGAAAAACTGCGCTCGCGACCCGGCATGCGGAGACCGGTCTCGCATATGGATCTCACCCGCAAATTCAGCCGGGAGATCCGCGGCTCGGATTCGACGAAGGAGCCGAAGGTGGGTATCGCGTTTTAATCACGAAAGAGGAGGGTCTGATTCCCATCAACGCAATCCTGCTGGGGCAGCAAAAATCGATGGTGAAGCGGCTTTTCCGGAGCTGGGGCATGGAAGAGCGGGCGGCTGCAGCGGTGACCGATGCGCTTGCAGACTGGGTGGATGCGAATGATTTCGTGAACTTGAATGGGGCCGAACGCGATGCCTACGCGGCACGGGGGATTGCGGGAATGCCGTTGAATCGACCGTTTCAGAGCGTTGATGAAATGAAGTGGGTGATTGGTATGGATGCAGTCGATCGGGTCCAGCCGGGCTGGCGGAACTGGTTCACGGTTCATTCGACCAACCGGATCGACCTGAACGAAGCGCCTGCAGATTCGATTGCGGCTGTCACCGGCATTCCGATCGAATCTGCGAAAGCGGCAGTTCTCCGGCGGTCCGGAGCGGATGGAGTGTCCGGAACAATCGATGATATCCGTTTCCTGTCCGTGGCGGAAGCCCTTCAGGTTCTCGGTGTGGTCTTCGATCCGAATGGTGGATTTCCGGATTTTTTCACGGTGGACGGAACGACCCCGCGAATTGTGAGCGAAGGATTTTTCGGGGATGTCGGGAAACGAATTGTGGAAGTTCAGGGGGCGAATGGATCGCGAATCTGGAGGTGGGAGGAAGCATTTTCGATTGAGAATTGATGGATAAGACCAACCAGAAGCAACGGCAGGAGCAAGTGGTGTGGTTTCCGGGCGAACAAGCCTGGGAGCTTTGGCAGATTTCTCCCGGCCGGGAGCCTGTTCTTCTGGAGCAGGCTGCGGAGACAGGCCGGGATTTTCCGCGAAAAATCGGGGCTGACCGAATTTTGGCGCTGCCGGTTTCCGAAGTGATCGCCCTTCCACTTTTGTCCAATGCGCCCGACAAACCGGGTTTGGTTAGCATGGCGGAAATGCAGGCCGAACGATCCGGAGTTCCGGAAGATGTCTCAGCGGTGGGATTCGAGATCCTCGCCGGAGCACCTCCGAATACGATGCTTCGCGTGGAAGCACCTTTGCGCCGCCATGCGTGGAGTGGTTCCCGGTTACCGGACAGGGTATGCAGTTCCGCAAGCCTGATCACGGGGGAGGGCAATTCGATCGGAGTGTGGAAAGAAGTGGGAAAACTCGTCGTCGGATTTTGGAGAAACGGAACGCTTGTCTACTTCGATTGCTTGTCTTCGTCATCGGCAGGAGCAGAGGCAGGAGCAGAAATCCAGCGATTGCTTTTCCAACTGAACTGCCAGGGCATCGATTTGCATCCGGAGGCGATCCTGTTGCGAACAGCCGGAGATCCGGCGGCACTAGGAACCGGTGCTGGAATCCCGTGTCGACAGGAATCGCGGGTCATTCCGACCGCAGAGTCGGCGTGCCACTTGAATCCGGCCTGGATGAAGGAGCATCGGAGGCGGCGAAAGCAGTCCGGTGCGCGCCGGAAACGAATCGGAGCAGTCGCGGCCATGGCGCTTGGAGCTGTGTGCGTGCTGGTCGGAACCCTCGCGATCGAATCGATTCGGCAAAAGCGATTGCGGGACAGGATCAGTGAGCTGAGTCCCCTGGCGAACCGGATCGAAAACATGCGGGAGCAATGGCGCGAGGTTTCGGTGGCGGTGGACCGGGATGCCACATGCCTGGAACTGTTGAAACAGTTGCAGGGAATTCCAGGTGCGAACGGGATTCGATTTTCCCGGGTCGAGATCGGAAAGGAAGGAATAAAAATCGAGGGGGAGTCAGCCAATCCGCGGGCGGCGCTTCAGTTTCTTGACGAGGTGGCCGTTGCCGAGTCACTCGCTGAATTTGGATGGAGCTTTGATCAACCGGCTATTCGGGGAGATGGCACGGCCACTTTTGAAATGGAAGGAGTCTGGTAAAAAATGACGAAGCGGGAAAAAACTTTGGGATGGATTTTCGGCGTGCTGCTTGCCGTGATCGGCGGTGGAATTCTGTTTACGACTGGAATCGGGAAGATTTCGGAAATGCGGGCGCAAAGCCGCCGGCTCGCGGAGCGGGCGGATGAACTGGAAACCGTTATTCGCACGCGGGCAGTTTGGGAGCAGCGCAGTGAATGGATTACCGGAGCAATTCCGGAATTCGAAACCGCCGGAAAAGCCTCCGCAGAATTGATCAGCCGGGTTGATACGGTGACCGCCCAGTTCGGCGTGGAAGTTGAGGAAAAAGAACTGCTACCCGAAATTGAAGACGAATCCGAGGGAGGCTATTTTGACTCCGCCGGGCTGAAAATCCGGGTGACCGGGCCCGACGAATCCGTTGTTCGGTTTCTTCACGCTCTGCAACAGCCGGCGAAATTTACCGGCGTAACTGCCCTGGCGATTGAACCGTCCGCGGGAGGCTTGAGCTGCGAGGCCGAGATTCGGCAGTTCTATTCCAGAGGCGGGAACGAGTGAACAGGGTTGGATTAGCGAACCAATCCTGTTAGATCGAAACGGTTTGATTCTGATTGGCCGATGCCAGGCCCGCTTCGAGAATTGCCTGAGCGTCCCGGCAGTTCTGCATTTCGCAAAGGGGCATCACGTCTGCGTCGGGGTTTTCAATCAGGTGTAAAAAGTGGGCGCTGGCAGTCTCCATTTCCGGAGCGAACTGAATTTCCGGGATCGCGATTTCAATACCCTCCGGTTCTTCCAGGGTGGCTTTGAATAATTTCCCACCGTGGTCCGGCTCGATGAGGAACGTGCCTTCGCTACCGTAAATCGTGGTCGAGTACGCAGTCATCTTTCCGATTTGATTCCAACTCGCCTCGGTCGTTGCGAGGGCATTCTCATATTGCATCACGAGGATGGCGTTGTCCTCGAGGGCCAGGTCGGGCTTCAGGCCCGTGCGCAACTTGCATCCGGTGACAGATTTTGGAGCGCCCAGTAAGACCTGTGCCAGGACGGAACCGTAACAACAATAATCCATTAGCGCGCCGGCACCGTTCAGCTTTTCATCGTAAAGCCAGTCGCAAAAAAAAGTGCTGCAACCCAGTTCGACCGGTCCCTGATGGGCAGCGCGATACTTGACCTGCCAGAGTTGCCCCAGATCGCCCTCGCTGGCGAGAGCGATGGCATGCCGAAGCTGCGGCCACCAGGCGAAGGGCCAGTTGATCACGAGGCGGACACCGGCATCACGGGCGGCCGCGAGCATTTTTTCCGCCCCGGAAAGGGTCGCCGCCATCGGCTTTTCAACCAGGCAGTGCAGGCCTCTTTCGCACGCCATCACAGTCAGGTCCTCGCTCAGTTGGTTGCTTCCAAAAATATAAACGGCAGTCAAATCCTCCTGCTCGAGGAGGTCCTCGTAGGATTCACAGGTGGTGCCTCCGAATTGTTCGCGGAACTGATCGAGAAGAGGCGGATTGTGGTCAGCGGCACCGACGATTTCGGCACTGTCGAGCCGGGAGAGCTCTTCCAGATTGCTCCAGATGTGATCGTGATGAAGGCCGAGGACGCCAATTTTGTGAGTCATGATTTCAGGCAAGGTAAAAGATAAGATCAGAGCAGCCCGTATTTTTCGTCAATCGGGCGCTGGTATTCTCGCAACTGGCCGGTGACGATCTCGTCGATCGTCACGCTTCTCCCGGCCCGTGCGGATTCAACAACGGCATAGGCGCAGGCAAGATCGAGAAGACCTTCCCGGCCATCGCACTCTGGTTGAGCTCCATTTCGGATGGCTTCCAGCCAGTCCTGTTGGTTGATCGCGAAATCGTCTTCGAGGCCCAGGGGGAAATGACGTTTTTGTACGGCTTCAGATGCGTTTTTTTCGTAGGTGGCGTCGAGGCTGAGTGGACCCGACTCCGATTCGAGATGAATTTCGTCGCCCGAGACACGACCGTTTTCGCCGTAGAAAACAACGCCGTTTCCGGTCACGGTGTTCGTTCCACGGCCGGCCCAGCTTCCGAACAGAACTCCGCTTCCTCCGGCTTCATTTTCGAAATTGGCGTAAAACGTGTCGTCCGCATCGCAGGAAAACGGCTCCACTTTTTCGCCACCGCGCACCAGGTAACGCACCGGTTCCACGACCTGGGTGGATGCTGAAACGGACTGGATCTCGGAGCCTCCGATGTGGCGGATCATATCGAAAAAATGCGGGCATAAATCGAGGCTGATTCCGCCGCCTTCCTCGAGGACATGGCGCCACGGTGTTTCTGCGACAATTAAGTCGGGTGCCCACCAGGTTCCGACATTCCCCATCAGAGCCATCTGCAGTTTCCCCAGTGGACCTTCCTCCGAAAATGCCCAGGCCAATTGGCGGATGCCCTTGTCAAAACGCAGGTTTTCGAAAACCCCGAAGGTCACGCCCGCCTGTTCCGCCTGCTCGCACATCCGCCGGGCGCCTTCCATGGTTACGGCGAGCGGTTTTTGCGAGAGGAGGTGCTTGTTATTCTGAAATGCGATCGCGGCGATCTGGTGATGCAGGGAGTGGATCGTGAAATCGTTTACGGCATCGATTGGACCGGTTTCGATCATCTCCCGGTAATCCGTGTAAATTTCGACATCGGTACCGGGCTGAAAATCGCTCAAAAATTCGTCGTCGACTGCAAGCGGATCTCCCGGCATATCGGAAACGGCCTTTCGTTGAGGTGGACCTTCGCCCCGCTTCACATAGGACAGTGCGTCATTCTCTTTTCGCGCGCAGAGGGCGGTGATTTCAAAATCGGAGACACCTGCTTCACGGAGGAGTCGATAGCCCTTCAGGTGGGCGGCGAGGATGCGGCCGCAGCCGACGATGCCAATTCGAATCATGGCCGGAAATTAGGGCAGATCTTTTCACGCGAAAACAAAAAAGGCCCGGGTCAAAAAGTGACCCGGGCCTTTTTCGTTCAACAATCCCTACTAAGCGGTGCGGGAGATCCGATTTTCGAGTCAACAGGGCTGGTTCATCGAACAGACCCTGTTGGTTCGTTTTTTCAGGAATTCAAATTTGTGAGGTAATCGACGAGGTTTTGTTCGAGGCGATCGATTCGGAATCGGGCGAGAAATTCTTTCCGGTTTTTCATTCCGAGGGCTGACCAGGATTCCTCGCGCTCGATCAGATCGGCGAGAGCGGTTTCAAGTCCGGCTGTGAAATCTCCCGCTTCGTCCGGTTGAGCGAGCTCGCCGCCAAAATTTTCGCCGAGCACCTCGGCATTGGCCCGCCAGTCGGTTGCGACGATGGGCAGGCCCCACATCATGGCCTCGATCAGGACCATGCCGAACGATTCGAAGGGCGCGACGGTGGAAAAGACGAACAGGTCAGCTTCCGCGTAGGCCTGCATCAACTCGGAACCTTCCAGAACACCGGTGAGTTCCAGGGAATCAGCGAAACCCAAGCGCCCGGCTTCGTGCCGGATGGATTCTTCGGTCAGGCCGGCCATGGGTGCGCCGGCCAGTTTCAAACGGGTATTCGGGAAGCGGGTATAAATTGCGGCGAAGGCTCCGAGGAGTTGGGGAGTGCCTTTGTCGGGGCAAAGCAGGCCTGCATTCAAAATCGTAATTGGATCTCCTGCCTGGCGAGTTTTGAAAGAGCTGCCGGATTCAAACCGGTCTTCCGTTCCATTGGGAAGAACATGAATGGACCGGATGCCTGCAGCTTCCGGATCGCGTTTGCCGTATTCACTGAGGACGAGGGCGTGACCGCAGAGCCGGTAGATTTTCTTGAGGAGGAACGAAACCGCCAACGGGAATTTTGGGAGGGCATGTTCCAACCCGGCGGATCGAAAGTGGAGTACGACTTTTTTGGAGCACAGCAGGGCGAACGGCAGGATGGCGATATCCCGCAGCGAGGGCGCGAGGTGGGGGCCGCCGACCGGGTAGAGAATGGTATCGATTTTTCCGCCTAAGCGAAGGCGCATGAGGCGGCCGAGAACGCGCAGCAGTTCGATGGCTTTCCCGAAGCCAATTCTCCGCATCTTGTCCCATTGCGGCGTGAACCGGAACGACCAGTGCTCGACCTCAAAGCTACCCGATTTGTCGAGCAGGTTCAGGACACGGGCGATGTTCAGATTCTGACCGCAAATGGGCGGGGGAACCTGGCCTGCGACGAGAATTCGCGGCTTTTGCGTATCAACTTTTTTAGCAATCGCGGATTCCGGGAGGGAGTGCTCGACGGCTCGCGTTTGCGGAATGGCCGGTGATGAAACGCTCATGATGTGATTTGACGGAGGGAACCCCAGAGGAATCGGGGAACAATTTTGGAGTAGCGCGGCCAGAGTCTGCGGGGTTCGGTACAAAGCCGGTAAAACCATTCGAGTCCTGCGCGTTGAAATTTCCCGGGGGCGGAAGGGACGAGGCCGGCGTGAAAATCAAATGCCGCGCCTACTCCCAGCATGACGCGACCTGGCAGTCGGTCAGTCCAGGCGGCCATGAATTTTTCCTGCTTGGGTGTGCTGAGCCCGATCCAGATGACGTGCGGGTCGCAGGCTTCGATTTGAGTCAGCAAGTCTGCTTCCTCACTTTCTTTGAGTGGGCGAAAGGGAGGAGAGTAGGTTCCCACGACCTGAACGCCGGGATATTTTTCCACGAGCCTGTCGCGAAGTTGTTCAGGGACTCCCTCTTTTCCGCCGTAAAAGAAATGACGAATGTTGCGCTGAGCAGAGCCGGCGAAGACCTGATCCATCAAGTCCGGGCCGTATACGCGATCCATGGATTGGCAACCGTGAAAGTAGCGGCCCATCCAGACATTCGGCATGCCATCGGGAGTGTTGAACAGCGAGTTTTTCAGAATATCGGCGAATGCCGGGTCATCCCTGGATTCGATAATTCCGTGTGCCCCGGTTACGCAGATGTATCCGCCGTGCCGGCTTTCGGCAAGGTTCAGGACGGATTCAGTGGCTGCCGGCAGGTTCGTGGCTGCAATGGGGATTCCCATCACGTCAATGGAGGCGGGGAGTGGGTCAGTGGATGGATTCATTTTTCTGTGAAGAATCGCCGGGCCATATAGTCCGGCAGGGTTGTGGACCAGATTTTCAGTTCTGAATCGATGGCCTGGCTGGTGAGATCGGATTTGAAATCCGATGGATCGGTAACCGGCAGGAAGTAGAGAATTTCTTTGCCTGAAACGGAAGGGGCAGCCTTTTTCGAACCGAGTTGAAAAGGTGCGGACGCGGTGATGAGGTGTCGGTGCCCGGCGGCGAGATTTTCGATCGAACAGGGTTGGTTCGTTGAACAGACCCTGTTGATTCGGAATTCGTCCCCGCCGAAAAACTTTCGGGCCAGTTTCTGTTCGGAATGCAATCCGTCCGGCTGCTCGTTCCCAAAGACGATGAGAGGAGAGATCTCTGTTTCAGCGGTGATCAGGGTATAACCGGATTCCCGCAAGTTGGTGATCCAGGAATCGTATTTCGCGGTAGATTGAGGCCGGACATGCCCGGGTCGGCGGGTGTTGAGAGAGCGGAGATCGGAAAGCACGGAAGGGGAATTCGCATTTGTCGGCAGTGAGTTTCCGACCGGCAGCAGGGTGGCCTTTTTTCCCCGCAAGGATGCGGCCAGAAGCAGGTATTCGCGCATCGGAGTTTCCAGGATCCGGATGTGATCAGATTCCGGCCATGCGGTCTCAAAACTGATCGCCGACTGCCAGATTTGCTGGTTGTGATCGATTGAGTCGCCTTCGGCAAGATCGATGAGAAATGGCAAGGTGGCCCCCATCGGCCAAAGTCCGTCAGTGGTTGGGAATCGCGTGGATTTGGAGAGGGTGAGAGACGGTCGGGAAATTTCCGGAAGTCGAACCCCGATGAAAAGCGGAAGCAGGGAGAGAGCCACGATGGGAATGGCAATACGTCCGGGTATTCGGGGGATCCGATTCCGCGAGGGGAGGCAGGCAAAAATCAGGATCGCTGCAGCGGTTGTCAGGAGGTGCCTGGGCGAGAAAAGCTGGGTGGAATAAAACAGCATCGGTAGCGATGCACACAGGATCCCCGTGATCCGGAATGAAAGAGGGAGTTCCCGGTTTTTTCCAACGCTGATCAGCAGGAAGCCGCCGACGACCAGAAGACTGCCCAGTCCGAAAACCAGATAGGCGAGAAAAACCTTCGAGTCGAAAAAATCGCCATAAAAAAAGGTTCCAGTTCCGCCGGAGATCCACTGGCCGGTAGCGAGGGCGAGAATTGATCCGGTGGCGATGGCCCAAATAAACGGAAACGCGGGCAGTCTTGAGACAGTGGTGGAGGGCGAGGCACACCAGCAAATCAATGGCATGAGAAGAATGGTGTCAGCGCGGGAGGCCACGGATAGAAACGCCAGAAGGGCCGCGGGAAACAGCGTGGCCACGCTCTGTTTCATTGACGCGGTCAGGGCAAGGAGAAAGAGAAATCCGAGACTGACAATCGCGGAACCAGCCAGGGGCGTGCACAGCAAGACGGCAGGGCAGGCGAGAAACGCGATCCAAACTGCCGGATGCGGGTTTCGTTTTACCCACGCACATCGAATTGCGAAGGCAGTCAATCCGATCAGGAATATCAGCGCACAGATGAGATTGCCGCTTTTCACGAGGTCCCGGCTCTGGAACTGATCGACGGGAGGAGGGGGATTTGGAAGGAATGTTGAGATGATCCAGTAGGAGTAGAACTGGGTATCATAGCTGTAGAATCCGGTGTGGGCGGAGGAAGCACCCCGCGACAGTTCCCGGGCACCGCGGAGTAGCGCAGCCTGATCGGTCTCCCGCATGACCGGGCCTACCGCGAGGAGGGTAATCGTGCAGAATAGTGCGAGGCAGAGAATGATGATCCATCTGCCTGCTGAACTGGATTGCAGCGGTTTCAAAAGATTGTGGCGGGCTGGTAGACGGACTGGAACTGGGGAACTGCCTCAGGAATCCAAGCATCGATGGCATCTTTTCCGGTGGAAAGAACACTGACGTAGGCCCATCGGGGATTGGTTCCGTCGATCAAATTCTCGGTCGCGGTGCTCAGGATTCGCTGAAAGTTCGTCGGGGTTGTGGAATCGGTACCGACAAACCAGTAAACGTAGTATGCGGTGATGGGGGCTGCGTCTTCGCTGACTGATCGATTCAATTCCAGGCTGGTCACATTCAGTGATTCACCGTTTTCCAGAAGAATCTGCCGACGAATCGAGTTTTGGATATTCCAACCCTGTCCGACCAGGCAAACTTCAGGGCGGTGGATGCTGGTGCGGTCTTTTCCACTGAGAACGATTGTTGCCTGAACCGGAAGATAAACTTTACCATGCGGTTCCCGCGGCTTGTAATTCATTTTCACGATTTCAGTGTCGGGCGGTAGAATCTTTTTTTCCGCGGGACTGGCATCAATCGGTTTGCCGGTCCACTTCTCCAGGAGGCGGGGCAATCGCATCTCTAATCCGGGTTCATTGCCGGCTGTCGTGCCTTTGCCGCTGACCGTAAAGGCAACTACGCAGGCTGTAAGAAGGACGAGAACCATCCCTTTTTTGATTGGAACAGAAAGGGATTTCATCCGTGTGCCGATTTGGTTTTTCTTGCAGGAACTTCTACCGAATCCGGGTTTTTCCGGAAATATCCGGTGGCGATGTGCAGACCTTTACCGAGCAGGAACATGCCGGCGGAGGCCGTGAGAAAGACCATAATTCCCGCAAAAAAGTGGAACGGGGACGTTCCTCCGTCTTCGCCCACGGCAACGTCACTTCCCAGCCAAATCGATCCTCCGAGGAGGATCAGGATCCGCATCACGTTTCCGGCAATCGCGAACGGAATTGCCGAGAGGCAAAGCACGATCCAGTGCCAGGTGCGGTTCATGGCAATGTACCCGTACAATGCTCCGATCATCAGCAAGGCAAACAGGGAACGGATGCCGCTGCAGGGGTTTGCCACTTCGAGGGCGAATGAATTTCCGTCGTCGGGGGAAACAATCGCGGTCCCCTGTTTGAGATGCTCCACGCCAATGCCGTTGAGGAGACCGGATGAAAGTTCGGTCATCAACATTCGAAGCGGAAATCCGATTCGATTTTCCAGGAAATACAAAGGCCAGAGAAACGCGAGGAAAAAGATCGGGAAAAAGAGCCTCTTAAACCATGGCACTCCGCCGATCCAAAGAACAACACCGATGGCAAGGAGATGGCAGGAAGCGTAGCCGAGGTAGTAAATGTTGGAGCGATAACCGGCGAAAAAGAGGAACAGGGAGAACAGGATGACGCCGAGGCCCAACCGATTTCCATCCAGTGGAAGGCTGGAGAGATCTTTTCGCATCCGCCAGATCACGGCAGTGAGAATAAAGGGGACGAGAGCACCGTGCTGCCACTCGGGAAACCGCCAAAAATACCACAACCAATAGGCAATTGGTTTCCGTTCGTGGCCGTATCCGGTGGCATACGGACAAACCGCAAACAATGCCAGAAAGGCAATCCCTACCAGCATGGGGACGACCCACCCGGGAGTTTTCGCTGTGGTTTGATCAGTGGTCATCCGTGGGCGGCAACGATTTTCTGCTCGGGTTTCCAGCATCGATTCAAATGAGATTCGACCATTTCGAGAACGATCGAAGTCGACCAATGCATCATGCAGGCCAAGGGTGCTTCCCGATTGGAACACTCGGTTACGCCGCGTGTCACGGTGGCGCACGGCTGACATTTTAGAGCTGGGCTCCGGAGGGAAATGTGTTTTTCCTGATCCCAAAACGGATCCCATTCCACGGGGGCAGGGCCGGCGAAGGTGAACGTGGGGGTACCGGTTGCAACGGCGAGGTGAAGCGGGCCCGAGTTGTTGCCGATGAACAGCCCGGATATCGCAATTTGCTGGATCAGTTCTTTCAGAGTCCCCATCGGCTGGATGACCACTTCAGGCGAAAGACCGGATTCAGCGGGCAATCTCTGCTCACTCCAGATCACTTTTTTTGTCCGGGACAGATGATTGGCCAACTCGGTGAATCGTTCGATCGGCCACTGCTTTACGGAATGACTGGCACCGGGATGGATGAAAACGGTTTCCCGGTCGCGTAACGGATTGCCGGTCAGGTGTCCGAAATCCGGCCGGGGTGGTTTTGAAGAAGTTTCCGGATTGGATCCCGAAACTTTCGCAAAAAATCGATACAGATCCCATTCCCTGGTTGCCACATTGTCTTCCATTTTCGGGGCGACCAGGTGATTCAGGCACGGGTTGGAAACGACCGAGGGATTTTGCGCCCCGCAGCGGATCCCCGCTCCAGATAGACTGGCGAGGAGACGGGGAACATTTCCCTGGTCGAATGGAACCAGGACTGCATCCGGAAAGATTGCCCGCCACTGTCTCATGTGGTGGAAAAAGCGAAACGGGTTCTTCCAGGAAGTCAGAAACTCGGAGCGGTCATGGATGACGAGTTGTGACTCCGGCAACAAGCCTTCGTACAAGCCCGAGGCGGTCGGAGTAGTCGCAACCGTCACGTTCTCGCGGCCCAGATCCCGGATCAGCGCCTGAACAACGGGGAGAAAAACGACGTTGTCGCCCAGTTGATTGACTTTGGATATCAAGACTTTCACGGGGCAGCAGGATGAAGCTGGGAAGTGAGGTGGCCGCGCGGGGGTTCCATTCCGGCGGGGGGTTTGATCGCGTCGACAATCAGCGACGTTGTGAGGCGTTTGCAGAAACTGAGATCAAACGCAAACTGCTGATCCGTGACATCGGCGTAGG
>JABDJT010000364.1 GCA_013003335.1 Verrucomicrobiales bacterium
GGATTACACCCCGTCTCTGAATCCACATTGTAGTCCTGCAGTTTCCGCGTTTACGCCGTTCCGGTCGCAGATTTTTGCCGGTAGATTGATGGTGTGTTCAGGCCCGCCACCACTGTCTTCTGCGCCGTTTTGATGCTTCCGGTTTTCGCCTCCGGTGAGATGGATTTTGTCAATGATGTGGCGCCTGTCCTGAGCCGGTTCGACTGCAATATGTCCGCCTGTCACGGAAAAGCGGAGGGGCAGAATGGATTCAAGCTTTCGGTGTTCGGGAATGATCCGCGTGCAGATTACGAGGCGTTGACGATGGCGGGGCGGGGACGCCGGGTAATGGCATCGTCGCCGGAAACCAGCCTGCTCCTGTTAAAATCGACCGCTGAGATTCCGCACGAAGGGGGGCCGCGTTTGGAGAAAAATTCTCGAGCCTATCAGGTCATGGCCGAATGGATCGCGGATGGCGCGAAGTGGGAAGATGAATCGCGTGCAACGCTGACCAATTTAAAAATCGAACCGGCGCAGCAAATTTTGGGATACGGCGCGCGGCAGCCGCTGAAGGTAATCGCAAAATTTTCCGACGGCTCCAGCGAAGATGTGACGTGGCTCTCGGTGTTTCACTCGAACAATGTCGGCCTCGCCGATGTGTCGGAAAACGGTGTCGTCACGACCGGATCAATCACCGGCCAGACAGCCGTGATGGCCCGCTACCAGGGAAAGGTCGCCGTGTTCCAGGCGTTGATTCCGCGTCCGGAAGAAAGCGAGGCGAAGCCGTTTCCCGAGCGACCGGTATTCAACGAAATTGACAAGCTGGTCGACGAAAATCTTCGCCGCCTGAATCTGCATCCGTCCACGCTGGCCGGTGATTCCGATTTTCTGCGGCGTGTTTTTCTAGATCTGTTAGGGCGAATCCCGAGCGCCGACGAAGCCCGCAAGTTCCTCGCTGATAAAAATCCTGACAAACGCTCCAAAATTGTCGATTCGCTGCTGGAACGTCCCGAGTTCGCTGATTTCTGGGCGCTGAAATGGGCGGACCTGCTCCGCGTCGATCGCGAAAAACTCGGCCGTCGCGACGCGTTCGCCTATTACGACTGGATTCGTGAATCGGTCGCGGAGAATCAGCCGCTCGACCAATTCGCCCGCTCGGTTTTGCTGGCCGAAGGACCGCTCGCGGAAAATCCGGCGGGGCATTTGTATTCTGTAACAAAAAACCCGGGTGAAACCGCGGCAACCATTTCGCAGGTGTTTCTCGGCATCCGTATCACTTGTGCGGTGTGCCATCAGCACCCCTACGATCAGTGGACTCAGCAGGATTACCACGGCATGCGCGCCTTTTTCCAGCAAGTGAGCACGAAGTCTTACGGCGAAGATGCCCGGGCGGTTGTGGCCTACGGAAAGCAGACCACCAAGCATCCGCGGACCGGCGAGGTGGTGCACCCGTATCCGCTTGGAAAGACGATGCCGGACGAATTCGAGTATTCCGGAGCCGATCGGCGTGAGCGTCTCGCGGAGTGGATGACCGGCCCGGAGAATCCGTGGTTTGCCCGCAATCTCGCGAACCGGATCTGGGCCCATTTTCTCGGCCGAGGCCTCGTTGAGCCGATTGATGATGTCCGCGCCACGAATCCCGCCAGCAACCCGGCGCTCCTCGATCTGTTGACGGATCACCTCACGAAAAACGACTTCGATGCAAAGGCTCTCATCCGCCTCATCACCGCTTCGCGGACTTATCAGCTTTCCTCCGAACCGCTGCCTGAAAATGAAATGGATGAGCTGAATTTTGCGCGCGCGCTTTTCAAACGCCTACCCGCGGAGGTGCTGATGGACGCCGTGTGCGATGTGACCGGTGTGCCCGAAAAATTCACCGGTGTTCCCGCCGGCCACCGCGCGATCCAACTCTGGGACAGCCAGACGCAGCACTATTTTCTGAAACTGTTCGGCCGCCCAGCCCGCACGACACCCTGCGAATGCGAACGCGCCACCGGGGCCAGCATTTCCCAGGCTCTGCATCTGATGAATTCGCCGAACATTCAGACAAAGCTGGCGCATCAAAACGGTCGTCTCGCAGCCCTTGTGCAATCGCAGCCGAATGATTCGAAGCTGTTCGAGGAACTGTATCTCACGGTCTATTCCCGTTTTCCTACAGCGGAGGAAACCGGTTACGCCGCTGAATACTTTTCGAAAAAATCCGATCAACGGCAGAAGGCTACCGAGGATTTGGTTTGGGCTATGTTGAATACGATGGAATTTATTTTTAATCACTGAACCGATGAGTTTTCCTAACAAAACCACCTTCTGCGACGGCCATTCACGCCGCGATGTCCTCCGAATCGGAACGGCAGGCGCATTCGGCCTTCCATTTGCCCTGCCGCAAATTCTCGCCGCAGAAAATTACGCATCCGGCTCGGTCGATTCGTCAAAAAATGACGTGTCGTTCATCTACGTTTTTCTGAAAGGCGGGCTGAGCACGATCGACACCTTTGACATGAAACCGGATGCGCCCGACACGGTGCGCGGGCCGTTTTCCTCGATGGCGACGAATGTGCCGGGGACACGGATTTGTGATCAGCTGCCGAACATCGCGAAGCAGATGGACAAGTTTTCCATCATCCGCTCGTTCACTCATCGCAACGCCGGCCACGGCCCGGCCGATCATTACATGCTGACCGGATTTCACCCGACCGCCGGTTTCAACACCGGTCTGAAACCGAACAACCAGCACCCGTCCCTCGGCTCGGTCATCGCCCACAAGCTCGGCGCGCGCGGCAGCATCCCGCCGTACGTCTGCCTGCCGGCGATGCACAACAGCGCCAGCTCCGCCTACCTCGGGCCGAAAGCCGTGCCCTTCACGATCGAGGCTGATCCCAGCTCGCCCGGCTTCGCCGTTCCCGATTTGCAGCCGCCCCTGACCGTCGATGCCCAGCGTCTCGAAGACCGCCGGGGGTTGTTGAAAAAGGTCGATCGCTTCCAGCAATCCGCCGAACAGCGCGCCAATTCCGACGCCGATCAGCTGAGCGTTTTTGCCGAGCGGGCCACGGATTTGATGACCTCGAAGCAGGCCAAAGACGCCTTCAATATCGAGGCCGAACCGGCCAAGCTGCGCGATGAATACGGACGCAACACCCTGGGCCAAAGCTGCCTCATGGCCCGTCGCCTCGTCGAAGCCGGCGTCCGCTGCGTCACTATCGAGCACTCAAATTGGGACACACACTATTACAATTTCCAAACGCTTGAGAACGATCTCCTGCCGAAATTGAATCTCGCTATGGCCGCGCTTTATCGCGATCTCGACGACCGCGGACAGTTGGAAAAAACGGTCGTCGTCGTGACCGGCGAATTCGGTCGCACCCCGAAAATCAACAAGGATGCCGGCCGCGATCACTGGAGCCGATGTTTCACCGTCGCCCTCGGCGGAGGTGGAATCCAGGGCGGTCGTGTAATCGGGAAAAGCGACAAGTGGGCCTCCGATCCAGCCGAAGATCCCCACGGTCCCGAAGATTTGGCGGCGACGGTGTATCACCTGCTCGGGATTAATCCGAGGGATGAGATGCACACGCCCGATGGCCGACCGATCATGCTGTCGAACGGTGGAAAGGTGGTTGATGCGTTGTTGTAGGAGCCGGGGAGTCAGGAACTGGAAGTTGGAATTTGTGAGAACGAAGCAACAGGGGCTGTTCGGAGAACCAACAGGGTTGGCTCGTAATTTCGTAGCACGGTTTTTCCAACCCGTGTCTGCAGCCGTCTACTCACGGGTTGGAAAACCTGTGCTAATTTTTCTGTTTGCCACGCTCTTGGTAAACGCCGAACCGCCCGGTGCCTCCTACGTTTTTCCCGCAGGCGCACAGCGCGGAACCGAAATCGAAACGCGGGTTGGCGGGTTCTATTTTCACGGCGAAGCGAAGTTTCACCGGGTCGATGCGGCTGGCTGGACGGTCAGCCCGACAGTCACGGAGATCGACACAACCTGGTTCGAGGGGCCGATGATTTTTCAGCCGGACTCGCAAAAACCGGAGGATTACCCGAAGGATTATCTCGCTAAAATCGCGATCGCCGGGGATGCGAAATTGGGCGTGCGGGAATGGTTTTGCGAGACGGACCAGGGGACCACGCCGAATCTGAAATTTGTGATCGGGGTGTATCCGGAAATTGTCGAAAGGGAAATCGATGGTGCGCCGGTGCCGGAGGAAATCGCGAGTCTGCCGGTCACGATCAATGGCCGGATTTTTCCGCGGGAAGACGTCGATGTCTGGGAATTCGTCGCGAATGCGGGTGAGCCGATCGTCTGTGAAATTGCTGCGAAACAACTCGAAAATCCGCTCGAGCCGGTTTTGAAAATCACGGGGCCGGATGGGCACGCCATCAAAACCGGGACCCGGCTGCGGCGTGGTGACCCAGTGGTTTCCTTCGTCACTTCGGAGGCGGGAAAATACAAAATTCAGATCACCGACGCGAATTTCTGGGGGCTGCAGAATTACGTCTACCGGCTCACCGTGCGGCGTGGTCTGCCGGTGGTCGGGTATTTTCCAGTCAGAGGCGAGGCGGGCAAAATCACGAACGTCGGTTTTCAATTTGGCAATGGTTCGATCAAAACGGTGCCCGTGACAATGCCGGAAGAATCGGGCTTCGTGCCGGTCGACCTGGGGGATCACGTCGCCGTTGTTCCCTTCCACGTCGCTCAGCCGGGCGACCGGATTTTTGACGGTGAGATCGACGAGCCGGGCAAGACGAATCGCTACCCAATCGAGCTGGCCGAAGGCGAGATGATCGCGGCCGCGATTTTCGCGCACGACTTCGACAGCCGACTCGATTCGCTGGTGACGATCGAGGACGAGGAAGGGAGACAGCTTTATCAAAACGATGACCGCGCCGACAAGCAGCCCGATTCACGAGCGGTTTTTACGGCCAAAAAGGCGGGTAAATTCTTCGTGAAAGTCGGCGACAAATTCGCCAGCCGCGGCGGGCCGGGATTCGGCTATCGCCTGAAACTTTCGCCCGTCACCGAACCGATTGATTTCGAGCTGAAAATTGCGCCGACGCCAATCAACATTCACCGGCTCACCAAGGCTGCCGCCGCGCTTGAAGAAAAACCGAAACCGGTTCGCGGAACGGGGCTGGCGGTGGATCTGATCGCCATCGGGCCGTTGAAAAGTGACATCGAGCTGAGCGTGGAGGGGCTTCCGGACGGTGTGGCTTTGACCGGCACGAAGTTGCAATACCGCCGGAAAAAGACGGAGGTCTTCTTCGAGGCGCAACCGGACACGCCGCTGACTTCGACCGAAATCACGCTCGTCGGCACGGCCGATTTGGGGGACGGACAAATCCTGACGCGGCGCGCGAAATTCCCCGTTCGATTCACGGTCGCGCCGGCCGTGCCCTTCAAGCACAGCGGCCAGTATTGGATCACGAATGACCATCCCTGCGGCTCGGTTTTGGTAAAAAGGTATCGCGTCGAGCGGTTCGATGGCTTCGACGGTACCGTTCGCGCGATGCTGTCCGACCGGCAAATTCGGCATCTCCAGGGCGTCACCGCGCCGATCGTCGAGGTTCCCGCCGGGGTTTCTGAATTCGAATTTCCGATCACCTTTCCTCCTTCGATGGAGCTTGGCCGGACCAGCCGGGTTCAGCTCATGCTCGTCGGTGAAGTCGATGGAAAAACCGTCAGCTTCACGACTCGCGAGCGAAACGAACAAATGATCACGATCACGACCGACGGATTACTGAATCTTTCTACGCCCTCGCCCACCATAGCTGTCGCGCCCGGGGAACTGGTTTCCTTACCCGTTTCGATCAAGCGAGACAATTCGCTGAGCGGTCGTCCGGTGCGGCTGGAAGCCGTGATCCCGCCCCATTTCAAGGGTATTTCCGCCAAGCCCGTCGAGATCGGTGGATCGGAAAGCGAAGCGGTCGTGACGCTCGATTTTTCGCCCGGGGCAGTCGGACCGTTTAACCAACCCTTACAGATTTTGGCGACGACGACCGACGCCAAGGGGGCGCCGTTCACGGCGGAGACGAAGGTGGAATTGGTTCGTACGGAGTGAAGCGATTCGTTATAGCAGGGTTTGTTCGGTAAACCAACTCTGTGTGTTCGATCGTGTTGTCGCACGTTGCCCAATTGCGTCCCACATTTCTCCTCGCCGGAAAGTGACAGCAACCTTAGTTTTTTAAAATGAACCGCCTCACCGGCATTGCCTGTCTCGCGTTGTTTTTCCTGCCCAATCTGCAGGCGGAACAGCCGCGAATTTCCCCGCAGGGACGGACGTTTTTTGAGACGAAGATCCGTCCGGTATTAATCAAAAATTGCTACGAATGCCACACGCCGGAAGCGAAAAAGCTGGGCGGGAGATTGCTGCTGGATACGCGTGCCGGCGTCCTGAAAGGCGGGGAATCGGGGCCTGCAGTGGTCGCGGGGAAGCCGGAGGAAAGCTTGCTCATCCAGGCGTTGCGATGGGAGCACGATCTCGAAATGCCGCCGGAGAATCCGCTGCCGGAAACGGTGATTCATGATTTTGTCGAGTGGATCAAGATGGGCGCGCCGGACCCGCGCACAGGCAAGACGCAGGAGGTCGCGGGCAAAAGTTACGAGGAGGGTGCGCTGTGGGCCTACGAGCCGGTGAAAAATCCGGCCGTGCCGAAAGCGGAAGGGGAATTGGCCGACTGGCCGCGGGATTCGATCGACCAATTCGTGTTGCGACGGATGACGGAATTGGATTTGAAACCCGCGGAAGACGCACCTCCGGAAATGCTGATTCGGCGTCTCTTTTTCGACCTGATCGGCCTGCCGCCGGATCGTGAGCAGGTGAAGAATTTCGTAGCAGACTTTCAGAAGAACGGGCAGGCGGCAGTGGGAAAAATTGTCGATGAACTGCTCGCGTCTCCGCAATTTGGCGAGCGCTGGGGGAGGCACTGGCTGGACGTGGCACGCTACGCAGAATCAAACGGGAACGACGGCCTGAGCCGGAACCCGACTTTTCCCCACGCCTGGCGGTATCGGGATTACGTCATCACTGCGTTCAATTCCGACACGCCCTATGATCGCTTTTTAACGGAGCAAATCGCCGGCGATCTGCTTCCCGCGGAATCGGATGCCGAGCGGGACAAGCACCTCGTCGCGACCGGATTCCTGGCGCTCGGGGCGAAACCCGCGAAGGCGATGAATAACAATTTCGATATGGATGTCGTGGCCGATCAGATCGACGTGATTGGCACCGGTGTGATGGGGATCAGTGTCGCCTGCGCGCGCTGTCACAACCACAAATTCGACCCGATTCCGACGCGCGATTATTACGCCCTGGCCGGAATTTTCATCAGCACAGAAACGATGTGGGGTCCGGCCGCGAACGAAAAACTGACCGCCCCGCCGACTGATCTCCATGTGCTGAAAGCCGCCCCGAACGTGAAGCCTCCGGAGGGCTGGAAGGAAACTGTGCTCGTCCTCGAATCGAATACCGGCAAACCAAAGGCGATCCCGAAATCGAAATGGGCACCCGGTACTCCGCTGGCGATGGGAGTGCGCGACAAAAAGAAAGTCGCCGACGCGAAGATTAATCAGAAAGGCGACGCCAAGAAACTCGGCGAAGCCGTGCCGCGCGGATTCGTTTCCGCCTGCAAAACGGAGGTCGACATCGCCGTGAATCCAAGCCAAAGCGGCCGGCTGGAGCTGGCGAAATGGCTGACTTCGGGCGATCACCCACAGACTGGCCGCGTGATGGCGAATCGCGTCTGGCTGCACCTGTTCGGTCGCGGAATCGTGGGCACGGTCAATGACTTCGGCGTCTATGGCGAACGACCGACCCATCCCGAGTTGCTCGATCATTTGGCGACGCGCTTCGTCACGGAAAACGGTTGGTCAGTCAAAAAACAGATCCGCGATATTGTCTTGAGCCGCACCTACCAGCTCAGCAGTATCGCGCCGGAAGGGGCGATCGCAGCTGATCCGGAAAATCTCTGGCTGGCCCGCCATACACGCCGCCGTCTTGATGCCGAATCCATCCGCGATTCCGTTTTGAAAGTCAGCGGCCAGCTCGATCTCACGCCCGCCGACGGCTCGATTATTCGTCACCGCGACATCCTGATCAACCTCGCCGGCTCCAGCTTGCATGAGCCGAGCAATCATCGCAGCGTGTATCTCTGTTACCTCCGAAATTCCCCGCCGCCCGAGCTATCGGCTTTCGATTTACCGCCTTTCACCAAGCCAACCGGCAAACGGGAAACCAGCACACTCCCCGGCCACTCACTGTTTCTCTACAACAGCCCATTCATCATCGAGCAGGCCGGGCATTTTGGGAAAGCCGTCATCGCCGAAAACGAGGACGAAAAAGAACGGGTTCGGGTTGCCTTCCACCGTGCCCTGAATCGCGAGCCGAGCGAAGAGGAAATGTATCGGGCGATTGAATTCCTGGAAGCGGTCCGCGCGGAATTGAATTCGGAGGAAAAAGCCTGGGCCGGGCTCTGCCAGGGGTTGCTGACCGCGAATGAGTTTCGGTATGTGGATTAGACCGGACACCCGCAAACCCGCCGCTTGAATTCCCATCCAATTTCTGTGACGTTTCCCACCATGCAACCGCTGCCGTCCCGCCGTCATATGCTGCAGACCGCTTCTTGCGGATTCGGGTATCTCGCGTTCAAAGGCCTCGCCGCCGCCGAAAGCGGGACCCTGGTCGATCGCCCGGCCCGACATGCCGCGCGCGCGAAACGCGTCATTTTTCTCTGCATGAGCGGCGGCCCGGCGCAGCTCGACACCTTTGATTACAAGCCGCAGACTGGCAAAAAACCGCATCCCGGCTCAGTTTATAATTTTGCCCATCACGGCGAAAGCGGGTTGCTGATTTCCGAGCTGATGCCTGAAACCGCGAAGCACGCCGACAAGCTCTGCGTGCTGAACGGAATGCACGCCGACACCGGGATTCACGCGCAGTCGTTTTTGCAACTTCACACCGGCGACCGGCTCCGTGAGCGTCCCAGCTTTGGTGCGTGGATCAGTTACGGGCTCGGTACGGAAAACCAGAATCTTCCCGGATTCATCAGCCTGAACACCTCACGCCCGTCAGTCTATTCCAGCTCGTTTTTGCCGTCGATTTATAGTGGCACACCGATCGGGACGAATGGCGAGGCGATGGAGAAAGCGACAATCGCCAACGTCACAGGCGATCATTTGCCGCTCTCGGTGAAACGCCGCCAGCTTGATTTTGTGCAGGTCATGAACCGCGCTCACGCTGCTGCCCGGCCCGGTGATGCGGAACTCGATTCGGTCATCAAATCGATGGAGCTCGGATTCCGGATGCAGACCACTGCGCCCGATCTGCTCGACATTTCTGATGAGCCGAATTGGGTGCTGGAAAAATACGGCGTTGGAAAACAGAAAGCTCCTGTCGGCACCTGCCGAATGTCCGATTTTGGGCGGCAATGCCTGCTGGCACGACGATTTGCGGAGGCTGGCGTGCGATTCATTGAGGTGAATCACGGCAGCTGGGATCAACACAAAAATCACCGTCGTGATCTCGAAGCCAACTGCGCCGTGACCGATGGCCCGATCGCTGCGCTGCTCGAAGATTTGGAAAATCGCGGCCTGCTCGAAGACACGCTCATCGTTTGGGGCGGTGAATTTGGTCGACCCGGCCTCACTCCCGGTAACGGCAAAAACGAGACCGGCCACAATGCGAACGGCTTCACGTTCTGGCTTGCCGGAGGCGGTGTAAAAGGCGGCCACGTCCACGGAAAAACGGACGGCACCGGCGCACGCGCGGTTGATGGGAAAGTTCACTTCCGCGACCTTCACGCTACGGTATTGCACCTGATGGGCCTGCCGGCGAATGATTTGAAATACTCGCACGCCGGTCGCCAGCATCGTCTTACTGGGCCGGAAGGCGGGAAAGTCGTCAGCGAGATTTTTGCCTAACAACAGAAGGAGCGGCAACAGTGCCCGCCGCTCCTTGAGTGATTCGATCCAACAGGATTGTTTGGCGAACGTACCGTGTTGATTCGTTTTCCGGCTACAACCCTTTCAGGATCTCCGCGACTTTTGTCTCGAATAAATCCTGCCATTCCGGCGCCAGCATGCAGTCGCTGTCTTCCTGGGCGCCGCCCCGGTTCTGGGCCTGCTTTTTTGTCGGGGCGTAATAGAGATAACCGTTCGTGTATCCGGCGACGAATGTCGATTTGTGAGGGGATTTGTTCTTGATGTTCAAGCCGACTTCGACGGTGACTTCGGCGGGGAAGGTGACCATCCGGAAATCGCCGACGCGCAGTCCTGCAACCTCGGTTTCGACCGGCTTGCCCTTTTCCTCGGTGAACCGTTTCTGGTGCTTATTGAGCAGGGCGAGATTGACTTGCTGGCGGGTGAACTCCTCCAGCAAGCGGATGTTGGCGACATATTTTTTCATGTCGTTGATGTTTCGCGCGTCGAGAGTTTTCCAATCCTGATTTTCCAGGTATTCGTCCTGGAGATAGCGATGCGACGAGTAGGAAGGCGAATTCGGGTCGAGGTGGTATTTCACGAAGAGCGGCAAAAACGTGTCGAGATTCAGGCTGGTGCCGCTGATTTTTGTCAGCGTGTCCGTGATCTCTGTTTCCATTTCCCCGATCCGCTTCGAGTGATCGGCTCGCGGGACGTCGAGCGTCTCGTTCACGATTTTCAGTTTCGCCTCCGGCTTCGTTTCGATTTCGTGCAGCGCTTTCAGGACGCTAAGTGCGAGTTGATTTCCAAGCGGGCGGCCATCGTGTGGGCGATTCACATCCTTGTAGTAGGCTGGATTGATGTCGCCTCCGCATCCCTGGACGAAGAGTGCGACGACATCTCCCCCGAGTGATTCCTCGATCGCTTTAGAGGCGAATCCGGACAGGTCGGCCGTGTTGCCGCCGGACGGTGCGCCCTGGATCGGGTGGCAGGCGAAATTGTAAACAATCGCGAATGGCTCGCCGGTGTCCGCGTGGTCAAGTTTCAAAATCCCAATCTCGGGATCAACCGGTCCGACGGCTGCGACGGCGTCGTTCGGCGGGAGCGCGTAGGCATGGCGGACATCGGATTCCTTTCCGTTTTTCAAGAGCAGCCGACGATTTTCCTGCACGCGATTTTCCAACCCGGCTCCGGTGCCGGCGTGAACAGGCACAAGATTTTCGAAGGCTTCGCGAACGGCGCGGACTGTGCGGGCTTCGACATCGGGCGCGACGACGCCGTGGCAGTGGCTCGCGTTTACGATCAGCGATTTGGGGTCGATGCCGGGATTTTTTGCGAGAGCAGCACGGACGTTCGCGAGAAACGGATCCTTAATATTTCCGATTTCAGCGATGGCGACGGCATCGATCGTGACGAGCACAGCGGTCGTTTCGCCAGATTTCAGGACGAGGGCTTTGGCGAAAAGCGGATTGTCACCGGCAGAGAGTTTCGGGTGGGTGATGTCCACTTTGGCGACCCCGGCGAGGAGTTCGTCAGCAAGGGATGAAAGGGAAATCGCCGTGAGTGCGAGAAAGATTGCGAGCAGCCTCATGCGCGGATTTTAGCACAGCCCGGGTCAAATCACCTTCTCCAACTTGGCCCGCGATTCCGCATCGAGATTTTCGACGGACTCGATCTCGTAGCGGTTTCCCATGCTGTCTCGGATCACGACCCGGTCGCCGTTTTTGCCGAGGCGGGTCACGTTTTTTCCCGGCTCTTTCAGGTTGAAGTAGCGATGACCCCGATTGGTTTCGACTTTCAGGTGCCGGTGACCGTGGCTCACGAAACTGGTCTCGATCGATTCGATCCGGTTGATCCTGTAGCGCTCGGCGAGTGCTTCGACGGCAATCTCGCGGGATTCCGGAGCGAGGTTTTCGTCTTCAATGGAGTTCAACCACGCAACTTCCTCTTTCGACTTTGCATCGAGAATAGAAATTTCCGAATCACGGCCGGAAACGGGCCGGGCGTAAACGAGTCGAACTTCCACCGCCTCGCTGCCGTCGATGCGGGCGAGCAGAGCGTCACTTTCGCGGGTGAGTTCGATCATTGAAGTGGAAAGTATTCGCCGGCGATCCATTTCCGCAACATTTCATCGCTCAGAATTTTGCCGAACACCCGGTATTTCGAATCAGCCAGAGGGTTGGTTCCTTCGATTGGCTCAGAGGTGACAGAAAACGGCGGACGGTAGTAGGAGGAGTGCACGAACGCCTGATTTTTTCCGTCGTGGACAACAAAGCCGGTGTGGGTGTCGAGTCCGACAATGTAGATTCCCGGTCCGGATTCCCCGATGTATTTCATCACGTCGGAGACAGTTTTTTGGTAAAGAATGTCCACATCTTCCGGATTGGAAAGTGACTTGATGATTCGCTGTGATGGCTGCTGGGCCAGCTTGACGCGATTGAGTTTGAAGCCAGCATCGCGAAGCGTGGTGGTCACGAAATATCCACACGCGATTGATCCTTCGCCCGGTTGCTGGCTGATCCCGTTGAAATTCCACTCCGTCCCGTACCAGGCTGGAAAAATATCCTGAACCAAAGCAGTCGTTATCCTCGAGCGTGCCTCTGCCAGGATTTGTTTTTTTCCGCTGGCCTGAGCCGAATTCCAGCTTTCCGCCAGGCGGAGCCGGGTTGATTCCAAGTCGGCCAGGCTTTTTTTGTATACCTTCCGTTTTTCCTGAATTTTGGTGGCATCGATTTCCGATCGGAACACGATGGCTGGGGGACTGGGAGCTTCCGACCAAATAGTTGGTGCGGGGAGTAAGGTCAGGAGACAGCTAAAAATTCGAAATCGATTCATGTCGACGATACGAGGGATCTGAGGTGGTCTTTCACACAGATGGATGGCCGCGAAAAATTTGTGCAGCTTCTCACCCGAGGTAGCACAGGTTTTCAACCCGTGGATACCAGCAAAAAACGGGTTGGAAAACCCGTTCTACGAAGGGGTCTCCGGCGAGTGGGGGAAATCAGGTTTTGTGAGGGCCTGGACGGTAAAGATGAGCAGAGAGATGATCCCCCAGGTCAGGCCGAGAACGACGCCAAGGTCGATAATTCCGCGCCAGGGTTGCGGGGCGAAGGAAACGAGGACGACGAGTAGAATGATGCCGAGCGTCAGGCAGATGGAAACAATTCGCGTTTTTTTCGTGGCGTGAAAATAGCCCATGCAGAAAAGCGGGGCGAGAAGGGTACGAAGCGGGGAGGGGTTGTCACGAAGGTATCGGACCCGGGCAGCGGTTCGGGGCGAGAATTTTTTCTGGAAGCCGCGGTAGCCTTCGCCGATCAGCATAAAAATGACCCAGACGACGAGGACGATCCACTGCAGCACAGATAAATCGTAGTCGACCAGGGCGGTTTTCGCCCGCGGGGTGAGCCGGAAGATCGCGTAGCCCAGCAGAAACAGGACGCCAGCCAATCCCCAGATCGGGGCGATGATTCGCTGCAGCATGATGGCGGCTTTCGGGAGGTCAGGTCACGCGCCGGCGGGGGCGAGATCGCCGGGCAGTTCGCCGCCTTCGTCTTTTTTCTTTTCCGGTTTTTCCTGCTCAGCTTCAGCTCCTTCTTCCGGGATATCAGGTGGGGTCGGGCTGCTGGGCGGATTTTTCAATTCACCATGCTCCATGATTTCCTCGATGTGAACGCGGTCGAGGGTTTCGAAGAGTAGAAGGCCTTCAGCAATCACATTGAGTTTGTCGCGGTTGCTGACGATCAAATCCGTGGCGCGCTGGTAGGCGTCGTCGATGAGTTTTTTGACTTCGGCGTCGATTTTCTGGGCGGTCTCCTCGGAGTAACTCCGGGAGCCTGCGATATCGCGTGCCAGAAAGACGTGCTCCTGTCCGTCGCTGTAATCGACCATGCCGAGGTCTTCGCTCATGCCCCATTCGCAGACCATTTTCCGGGCGAGATTAGTGGCCTGACCGATGTCGCCGCGGGCGCCGTTGGTGACATTGCCGAAGACCACTTCTTCCGCCACACGACCGCCCATGATGACAACGAGTTGGTCGAGTAATTCGTTTTTGCGGAGGGTGAATTTGTCCTCTTCCGGCAACCACATGGTGGAGCCAAGAGATGGGCCTCGCGGGATAATCGTGACTTTGTGAAGCGGTTCGGTGTGCTCCAGCAGGCAGAGCAGGATTGCGTGACCAGCTTCGTGATAGGCCGTGTTTTCCTTTTCCTTTTCAGAAATGGCGAGGCTGCGTCGCTCCTTGCCCCAGCGAACTTTATCGCGGGCTTCCTCGAGGTCGGCGAGGGTGATGGATTTTTGTCCTTTCCGGGCTGCGAGCAGCGCGGCTTCGTTGATGACATTGGCCAATTCCGCGCCGGAGTAACCAGGGGTGCCCCGGGCTACCACTGCGAGATCGACGTCTTCGCCGATCTTCACGTTTTTGGCGTGGACTTTGAGGATTTGCTCACGGCCTTTTACGTCGGGCAAGTTTACCGTGATCTGGCGATCAAATCGGCCGGGACGAAGCAGGGCCGGATCGAGCACGTCGGGGCGGTTGGTGGCGGCGATGATGATCACGCCGTCCTGCGTTTCAAAGCCATCCATTTCAACGAGCAGGGCGTTGAGCGTCTGCTCGCGTTCGTCGTGTCCGCCGCCGAGGCCGTGTCCGCGGTGGCGCCCAACGGCGTCGATTTCGTCGATAAAAATCAGGCAGGGAGCGTTGCGCTTGCCCTGGTCGAACATGTCGCGCACACGTGAAGCACCGACACCGACAAACATTTCCACGAAATCGGAGCCGCTGATCGAGAAGAAGGGAACGTCCGCCTCACCGGCGATCGCGCGGGCGAGAAGAGTCTTCCCCGTGCCGGGAGGACCGACCATGAGGACACCTTTCGGGATGCGGCCGCCGAGGCGCTGGAATTTTTTCGGGTCTTTCAGAAATTCAACGATCTCCCAAACCTCTTCCTTCGCTTCCTCGACGCCTGCGACGTTCTTGAACGTGATCTTGTTTTTATCCATGGCCATCATCTTGGCCTTGGATTTTCCGAAGCTCATCGCGCCGCGTCCGGCCGAGCGGATCTGATGACGGAACAGGAGATAGAGCAAAAGCACGAGGATCAGCAGTGGCAGATAGATAAAAAACGAGCCCCACGAATCGATGTCGGTTCGCTGCTCATAGATTTCCAGCGGCGGTTCAGCCGAGGCAAGCGTCTCTTTTAAGTCATCCTTCGACCAGGCCAGGTTCACGTAGACGCGAAATTGTTTGTATTTTTCGTTCTTGTTCAGCTTCGGGTCCGGCACTTCATACCAGCCCTCCACCCATTCCTCGGCCCGGGCCGGTTTTTCGACGAGGGAGAGATATTTTTTCTTGGCTTTCTCGGCCGGCTCGAGGTCGATGTGCACCTTGCCGTCATTCACCATCTCGGTGAATTCGGCGTAGGTTTTCACATCGTAGGGGGCACTGCGCATGTTGGCGATGGCCAGCCCGAAAATGAGCATGGCGATGGCCAGCAGCATGAAGCCTTTCCAGTTAAAGCCGCTGTCGTTCGATCCGTCTCCGCTGCCACGCGGGCTGCGGGGTGGTTTGTCACCGTCGTTGTCTTGCATGATAAAAAGTTGAGGGAAAAAAGGAGGGTGCCTCAGTTCTGAGACGTTCAGAACCGCTAAACTTATCATACGGATGCGCCGATGCAATGGACCGCGAAATCGAACAAACAGGGTATGTTCGCTGATCAGACCCTGTTGGATTGGTTGGCGGCATCCTGCGGAGCCGGTTTCCGGCGGTCTTATCTCGCGGGGCGATCCCCCGGGTTCGTATTCGCGAGGGGATGCGTGTAGCTTCGATACGATGGAAACGGTGCAGTTTTTTTCCAAAATTGCGATTTGGCTGGCAATGCTGGGCTGGGTGGCAGCGATTATTGTGCCGGGCAAAAAGTGGTTGTGGACGGGAGCCCTGGTGGCGTTCGGCGTCCATGTGGTAACGGCATTTCACGGATTTTACGGGTGGGAAATCGAGACGGCGCTGGAGGAGACCGCGGAGCAGACCGAAGCGGTGACTGGGTGGCGGTCGGGCATGGGTTTGTGGGTGAATTTCGCGTTCCTCGGAATTTTGGCGGTCGACCTGGTCTTGCGGTATGCCCGGAAAGGCGGCCCCGGGCGAATTTGGGAGCGATTGATTGCCGGGCTGGTGATTTTTATGATCGTGAATGGCGCGGTGATTTTTGCGAGCGGGCCGGTGCGATGGTTTGGAATTGTGCTGCTGGCCGGTCTTGCGGTCGGGTGGGGCCGTGCGAAGTTCCGCCGTGTCTAATTCCGGAAACAGAAAACACGTGGTATCGATCACGGCGGGTGCGGCGGGGATGTACTGCGGCAGTTGCCTGCGGGACAATGCGCTGGCGACGGAATTGCAGGCGCTGGGCGACTGGGAGGTGACCTTGCTGCCCCTTTACACGCCGATCCGGACGGATGAGCCGGACGTGTCGGTTGACCAGGTTTTTTTCGGAGGGATCAACGTGTATTTGCAGCAGAAAGTCCCGTTGTTCCGTCATTTGCCGCGATTTTTGGACCGCTGGCTCGATAATCCGCGCCTGATCCGACGGGTGGCTTCCCGGGCGATGAGCGTGAACGCGAAGGATCTGGGTGAGATGACGCTTTCCATGGTGCGGGGGGAACACGGGTTCCAGGCGAAAGAGGTGCGGCGATTGATCGATTTCTTGCGCAAACAAAAACCGGACCTGATTTGCCTGACGAATTTGCTGGTGGGCGGTTGCATTCCGGCTCTGAAGAAGGAACTCCCGGATGTGCCGGTGCTTGTGACGCTGCAGGGCGATGACTTGTTTCTGGATGAACTTGAGGAACCCTGGCGCAGCTCGGTTTTGGAGGAAATGAAGAACCTGGCGAGTGCCGCGGACGGGTTCATCACGTTTTCCGGGTTTTATCGCGATGTGGTGGCGGATTTGTTCGAAATCCCGTACGAGAAATTTCACCTGACGGCGCTGGGGGCGGACCTGGAAGGGTTCACCGGAGATCGTGATTCAGGCGGAAATACGATCGGCTATTTCGCGCGGATTTGCCCGGAAAAGGGATTCGATTTGCTGGTCTCGGCGTTTCTCGAACTGGCGAAGCGCGATGAATTTGCGGACACGAAGTTGCAATTTGGTGGCTGGCTGGCGGAAAAAAACCGCGAGTTTTTTGAAAACGAAATGGGCCGGATCGAAAAGGCGGGGCTGTCAGACCGTGTTCTGCACGTGGGTTCGCCGGACCGGGACGGGAAACTGGAATTTTTCCGGGCGACGGATGTGTTTTGCGTGCCGGCCCGGTTCGTGGAACCCAAGGGAATGTATGCGATCGAGGCGATGGCGGCAGGGATTCCGGTGGTCGCGCCCGATCACGGAGCTTTTCCTGAAATGATCGCGGCAAGCGGCGGTGGATGCCTGTTTCCGGCAGGGGATGTGGAGGCGTTGGCTGGTTGCCTTGCGGAAACGCTGAAAAACCCGGGTGACCTGGGTCGGAACGGGCGAGCATGGGCGATTTCAAAAGCGGATCGGGCTACCATGGCGCGATCAACGGCAGCGGTGTTCGAAAAATTTGTGTGACCGGTTTCAGCGCCGCTTCCGGCCCCGTTCTTTAATTTGAGTGGATACGAATGTGTTTGAAAATTATTACGGACTCGTTTAATTTCAGGCAATGCAAATGAAACGAGGCTGGGCGTGGTTGATGCGCTCGATCGGGAATCGGCGGATCCATTCGCACAAGCGGCGAATGGAGATGCATCAACTGGACGTGAAGGTGAATTCCCGAAAGATTCGGAAAATTCGGCACACGCGCCGGTGGGCGGGAATGATCAAACTGACGGCGCTGGTGCTGCTGATCGCCGGTGTGGCGGTTTCGATGCGGTGGGTATACCAGAAGATCTTTTTCGAGAATTCGGAATTTCGCCTGAACCGGTTGGCGGTGGTGACGGACGGGGCTTTGACAGAATCGGATATTGTGCGTGCGGCGCGGATTCGCCTGGGGATGAACCTGATGGAGATCAACCTGGTATCGGTGAAAGAACGAATCCTGGAATTGCCCATGGTGGAGACGGCTGCGGTGACCCGGGAATTGCCGGACAGGCTGATCATCGAAGTGGCGGAGCGTGTGCCGGTGGCGTGGCTGGCGAGCCCACGGCATGGGATTCCACCGCGGAGTTCCGCGAACGGTTTTTTGATCGACAAAGAGG
>JABDJT010000380.1 GCA_013003335.1 Verrucomicrobiales bacterium
TGCCTGTGCCTGTGCCTGTGCCTGTGGAAAGGCCGGTTCCTGTTCCTGCTCCGAATCCAGATCCATTGGGAATCGTTCCTCCAAATACTTCTGCCTGTTTTGCTGGGCTCAGTAGGGATAGCGTTCTTGCGAGACTTCGAGAATAATCCGCGTATTGATTGGCAGGCACGCCCGCGTCCGCTGCAATTCGGCTTGCCAGCATCGTGGCAGATGCCTCGGAATTTGTAATCTGTGCTTCGGCACGCTCGAATCCAATCCCAAGGAAGAGAGCAAGGCCAACCGCAACGCTGTTCAAAGTTTTCATTTCGTGTTTCGGCAAATAATAAAAACCATAAAAATCATAAATAAAGAAAAAATCACAACTATTTCTTATTTTTGGCGATTCTGTCCAAAAACCGTTCAGGAACGGCTCAAAACTTGAATTCAGTCTCTCAAAGGCGGGAATGGAGTCCCGATTTCTCAAAAATGAGCAGAATGGAGATCCCGCATCGTTCCCCGTTTTGCAATCATTCGGCGGAATTTCTCCCGCCTTTACATCGATTTTACAAAAGCCTTACACTCGGCTGACAACGTTTTTCCGTCTCTGTGCCAATTTCCCCTCAACTTCGATCCAACAGGGTCTGTTCGATAAACCAACCCTGTTCATTCGTTTTTCCTTATCGACCTGAATCCACCCCGATGAAACGACCGCTGCTCCTGTTTCTTCTCGCCTGTTTTACGTTCCACACCGCTGTCGGCCAGACCGATCCGGGACCCGAAACACCTGCCCCTGACGTTCCGGCTACACCGGATACTCCCACACAGCCAGCCCCGGATACGGACCGGACCGAACCCGCCGTGGACGAACCCGAGCGCGAAATCGTCAACCGCGAACGCTCGATTTACGTTCCGTTTGAGGATCTGGAAGCCATTTTCGAGCAGGATGGACGCGGCGTTTTCCTGCCCTACCGCGAATTTCTCGATCTGTGGAACCAGATCAATTTGCAGGACAAAAAGAAGGACGAAGAAAAACCGCCAACGGATGGCGTTTTGGCTTCGGCACAATACACGGCGGCAGTGGAGGGCGATGAGAACCAGGTGCTGGCGATCGATGCCGTGCTGACGGTGGAGAGTTTTAAAGAAAAGGGCTGGGCGGTGGTGCCTTTACTGAAAGCGGGAATGAACATCGCGGAAGCAGAAACAGGCGAGGCGACGCTGCACCTCGGCAAAAACGGATACGAGCTGATTTTGCCGAATAAAGGCCAGTATGAAATCAAGCTGAAGCTCTACGCGAAGGTGAATAAAAGCAGTGGTCGGCACTCCGTCGGGATTAATTTGCCGAAGGCAGGCGTGTCAAAATTCGAAGCGATCGTGCCGGATACGGGCTGGGAATTCGACATCCAGCCGGGAGCCGCCTACACGACGCAGGACGAGCCTGACGGAACCACAAAGCTTTCCTTTTTCTTCGGCGAGACGGAGCACTTTGACATCGGTTGGCAGAAGCAGGGCGAAGAAACGAAGCTGACGCCGCTCTTGTTCGTGGAAACGGATTTAACGGCCAAAGTCGTGCCGGGCGCGCTGCAAACCGACGCGGTTTTGAATTACCGGATCCTCCGCGCGGGCGTCGATTCGTTCGAGGTCACGGTACCCGGGGGGCAGGAGGTGCTCAGCGTGGCGGGCGAAAACATCAAGGAATGGGACGTGTCGGACATGGGCGACAGCCAGCGGTTGCTGGTCAGTCTGCATTCGTCGGCGAAGCAGAGTTACACCCTGCGGATCAGCCTCGAAGAGGCGCTTGATGCGCTGCCGACCGAATTCGATGTGCCGCGGATCGCCGCGGAAAACGTGGTCCGCCAGCGCGGGACGGTTTCCGTGAAAAATTCCAATGAGCTGGAACTGGAAACCGTCGCGGACGAAGGCCTGACCCAGCAATCGATGGCCGGCGCTCCGGTCCAGGGGAACGTCAAAATCGCGCCGAACGCGAACGTTCAGCAAATGGTGATGCCTGCGGGTGATGGTTTGAACGCATACGGCCGCTTCCGATTCCTCACGATGCCCTTTACAATGACCCTTTCGGTGAAAAAAGCCGAGCCGGTCGTGGAGGTGGAAAGTTGGACGCGATTCGTCGTTGAGCCGGACTCGGCAAATTTCATCGCGCGATTTGATTACAGCGTGAAACGCGTCGGGATTTTTGACACGCGAATCCAGATCCCCGCAGAATTCGAAGGCGTCGAGGCGACCGGGCCGAACGTCGAGGATTTTTCGGAGGAAACAGTCGACGGAAATCGCTTCCTCAACGTGAAATTCAACAATCGCGCTCTCGGCAATTTTTCCGTGACGGTGACCGGTCGGATGATTCGTGAAAACGCGGCCGATGACGCCACGGTCCCGGTTTTCTCCCCGCAGGACGTCGAGCGGCACGAAGGAAAAATCGGGATCCAGATTCACACCAGCCTCGATCCCTCGACAGAAGATGAAGGCGATTTGCGCCAGCAGGATGTGAATGTGCTGGGCGTCTCGAAAGCGAATAATGTCGGCGTGCCCGGCTCCGGCGCTTTGCAGATCGGTTTCCGCTATCGAGCCGAGGCAGCCCCGGCGGTGATCGGTTTTACCTTGAAAAAACCGCAGGTGAACGGCGAAGTATTCACCCTCGTCGAGGTGAAAGAACAGCTCATTCGCTACCAGTGGACCATCAGTTACAACGTTCTTTATGCCGGCGTGGACACGTTCATCATCAGTGTCCCGGAATCGATCGCGGAAAATCTGCGACACGACGGGACGCTCATCAAAGAGGTCGACAAAAATTTCACGCCGCCCGCCGAAATGGAAAATCCACCCGAAGCCGGTGATGGCCGCGTGCTGTGGGGCATTATTTTGCGCGACAAGAAAATGGGCAGCTACCAGCTCAAGCTCACTCTCGACGAACCGCTCGTGGCCGAGGCGGCAGACGATCCGGCCGATGCTCCGGACGGCCCCGACGCCAAAGACAGCCGGAATTTTGAAATCGGGTTGCCGGAGATCAAGCTCGAAGCCGTCGATACCGAGACCGGCCAGGTTGCGGTGGTGAAAGACGATAACCTCGAAATTCTCGACGCGCGGCCCGTCAGCCTCGAATCGATCGATCCGAAGGAATTGCGCGGCGGACTCGCCCGCCCGGGGGTGTTTCTCAGCTACAAATACCGCCGCCATCCCATCGGCCTGACCCTCGACATCAGCCGAAACGAATTTCTGCCCGTGCCGCAGGCCGTTGTGACCTACGCAAATTTGACCAGCGTCGTTAGCAGCGACGAAGCGATCACGACCGAAGTGATTTACTGGGTAAAAAACAACGCCAAGCAGTTTTTCAGCGTCAGTTTGCCGGAGAACGGAAAAATGGTCAGCGACATTTACGTCAATGGCCAGCCGCAGCAGCCGATGCGCCGCGCCGATGACGACGCTGTCCTGATCCGGCTTCCCGTCGAAAGCGGCCTGCAGGTTTTCCCTGTGCGTTTCGTGTATGAGGTCCCGAGCGACAGTCCCGGCGAAAAACTCGGCGCGATGGGCGGCATTGAAGTGAAACCCGCCGAGCTCACTGATGCGGAGGTGTTGCAAAGCCACCTCAAGCTGTATCTGCCGGAGGACTACGTCTATCGCAGCTTCAAAAGCGCAATGCGATTGCCCGTCCGACATCGCGGCTGGAACCGTTTCCGGAATGCTTTCAGCTGGCTGATCCCGAGTCTCGGGCCGCAATTGCCGAACACCCATTCTGACGGCTGGGAACAGCCTCCGCAGCTGCCGCCGAATCAGCAAACCGGGTTCGACATCCGCATTCCGACCGAGGGCCGGCAGTTTGATCTGCACCGGCTGGATGCGCCCGATACCGTAAAAATCGGGTTCCGTTCCCAGTCCTTCGCGCTTTTCTGGGAAGCCCTGCTCGGCCTCGCCGCGCTGGTGATTGGCCTGCTGCTTCTCAACCGCGATCGCAAGCTGAAGCTGATTTATTTTGCCGCCGTTGGACTCGGTTCCCTGATTATAGCCGGTGCCGTCGCCCCGACTGCCGCGAGCATCTGGCAGGCCATTTACCTCGGCGTTTTCCTCGGCGCACTCGTTTGGATCGCTTACTCGATTTTAAAAGGAACGAAGCGGGGAGCCGAGTGGCTGAAAAAGAAAGGCGAGGCTCGCGCCGCGAAGCGAAAAGAACGCGAGGCGGAACTGAAAGAGGCCCGTGAAAAAGCCGCCGCCGAGGCGAAGAAAAATGCCGAAGAAGCGGCGAAGGAAGAGAAAAAGAAAGGCGACAGCGAGGAGAAGTGATTGTTGAAAATCGAACCGATTGAAATGAAAAATCGATTTTCAGGAGTAAAACGAACCAACAGGGTTGGTTCATCGAACAGACCCTGTTCGTTCGTTTTTACCATCTCTCTCGCGCTTGGTGGAATCCTGCAGTGCGCCGAACCCACCGCCGCGCACCGCGAGCTTTGGGTGCCGACGGACCACCTGCAGTCAGTCCTCAAGAAAATGCCGCGTGCCGTCATGCTCACGCCGGAGCAATACGATGCCTTGCTGCGCGATGCCCAGCGGGCCATTCCGAATCCGGATGCGGAAGAAAAACCGGAGCCGCCGGTGAAAGCCGTCATTCGCGAGGCGGATTATTCGGGAACGATCACGACGGGCGGCGATGTGGTGACGATGGTGGCGGATTACGTGGTCGAGTCTTTCGCCGATGATTGGGCGGAGATCCCGCTATCGCTGCCGCGAACGCGACTGGCCCACATTGAGGTTGATGAAAAATCAGCGCTTCGAGTCGTGCCGCCAGCCAAGGGAAAAAGTCCGCAGCCGATCCTGGTCGTCCAGGGAAAAGGCCGGCACACCGTGCGCGCCACGTTTCACCTGCCCGTGAAACGTTCGCCGACGGGAAATTCAATCGTGGTGGCGTCGCCGGGAACGGCATCGGCCTCCTTGAAAATGACACTGCCGGACGGCGCAGAGTTGGATTCGGCGTTGCCTTTCACGACCGGTGAATCGGATCCGAATATCGCGAATTTCGTCCTTCCGGCGCAGGCCGGGCAATCATTCGAAATTCGCTGGACAGCGCGGAACGTTGCTGAAATTCCGGACGCGGCGATTTTTCAAACCTGCCAGTATCTCTACTCGATCGATTCGACTCGGGTGCAGGCGGACCTCGGGTTTGTGCTGAATTCCAGCCTCACCAAGCTGCCGAACCGATACGAAATTGCGATGGATGAAAGCGTGCGCGTGCTGTCGGTGGAAGGCTCGGAATTGCTGCGCTGGACGCGGCTGGGCGGCGGAAATATCGAGGTGGTGCTCGTCGCGGGCGATCGCGATGTGGCCGATTTGCGAATTCTCGCGGAGGCGGATGTGGCGATTCCCGAGGACGCAGAGGACGGAACCATCGCCCTGCCGATCGCCGATGTGCAGGGCATTCACCGGGCATCGGGCACGATGGCGCTGATCGGATCCGACGACGTCCGCGTGAAAAATATTACGACCGGGCCGCTCACCGCGCCCATCCCGGATGACATTGAGGGTGCGATCGCCAATCACCCGTTCTATGTCGCCGCGTTTGAGTTTCCTGTCGCGACCAGGGCCCCCGAGATCACGCTTTCGACCATCGGCGAGAAATTCAAAGCGCAGCTCGATACGCTCGTTGCGCTGGAACGCGAATCGACCCAATTCACCCGGACGCTCACGATTTTGCCGGACGAAGGTCGCACCTTTGAAATCGAGTTTTCCCTGCCGCTTGGCGAAGAGCTGCTCGATGTGAAAGGAGCCGGGGCCCGCAGCGATTTTTCGTGGACGCGGGCGGATGGCAACACGGTTCGGCTTTCCTGGAAAACGGGCCTTTCCAAAAATGCGGGCGACACGCTGACTGTTACGAGCAGACGCGATCCGGAAGGCTGGTTCGCGCTCGACGAATCAGCCATGTCGCTGAGTTTTTCCTCGGCCAGCATTGCCGGGGTGGAAGCGTTGTCCGGTTACGTCGCTGTGCAATTTGATGAATCATTTCGCGTCGAAACCGTGACCGCCGAGGGGCTCGATTCCCGAGACGGCCGCACCACGCCGGTGACGGGGACGCTCGCCTGGTTCCGGCTTTCGGACTACAACCTCGAGCTGAACGTGAGCCGACGCGCCACCGAAATCGAAGCAGCCCACACCGCTTACGCGTTGCCACTCTCGTCCTCATTGGAAATCGAAGGCCAGTTTGATTTGGACATTCGCTACACGCCGATCGGCGAGATTGTGATCGAATTTCCGCCCGCTGTTTCCGAGCAGGTCCGGTTCGATTCGCCGCTGATCGCAGAAAAAAATGTCGATGCCGACACCGGCGCTTGGACCCTGGTTTTTCACGATGAACTGATCGGCGGGCAGACCATTCGCTACCGGATGAGTTTGCCGTTCGAGGTCGAGGAAGTGGCCGAAGACAGCGAGCAAAAACGATTCGAGATCGCTCTGCCCGTCGCGAAAGTCCCCGCAGCGAAACGCCTGCGCGGCGACTGGGTGATCGAGGCAAATACCGACACCGAACTGAATTTTGAAGCGAACGGACTCGATGCGGTCGATTCCCTCCGCGTTCCAATCATCCACGGTTACCGGCCCCGGCACCGGGTGATCGCCGCCTATCGCTATCGCGGCGACGCGTGGTCGCTCAAGCTTGCCGGCACCCGTCACGCTCACGAAGAGCTTGTCTCCACCGTGATCGATTGGCTGCGGATTGACACCGTCGTTTCGACCGACGGCCAGGATCGCCATCAGGCTGCGATGAGCCTTCGCACCACTGGCGAGCAGTTCCTCGAAATCGGTCTTCCGAAAGACGCCGTGTTGTGGACGCTGACCGTCGACGGCGCCGCTGTAAAACCCGTCCGCGCCCAGCCCGGCACCCTGCGCGTTCAGCTTCCCGCCCATGAAAATTCCGGTGCGCGTCCGGTTTCGCTGAAGCTGATTTACCAAACTCCGGGCCGAAAATGGCGCGGCGCCGGCCGTGAAAAATTGCAGCCGATCCGCGTGGCCGATCGCATTCCGGTGATGCGGACTCAGTGGCTGCTGCATTTGCCCGAGGGTTACGATTACCAAAAATTCGAGACCAACCTGCGCGAGGAATTCGAGGTGGTCGACCGGACGCTGCTGGGGCATGCCGGAGACAAAACCGGGGAATTTTTAAGCAGGCTGGAGCCGCCGCGGATCCTGATGGCTGTCACCGACTCCGCCGCTTCGATGGAACAGGCGGAATTTGAAGGGCAAATGGCTGCGGACGAAGTGACCAAGAATGCTCCGGAAATGCCGGTTGCGCCGAATGCAGCTCCACCGCAGGCCTTGGCTGGCCGGCCCACTATGCCGAATAAACCCGATCCCCTGGAGGTTCCGCCTTCGGATGCGCAGCTTTTTGGAGCCAACCGTGAGACAGCAAAAGGTGGAAAGGCGGATCAGCCGAATTTGGAAGGTTTGGTCACCCGGAAATATCGTGTTCCACCCGGTTTCATGTTAAATGGCGGCGATGGTGGAGGGGGAGGCGGAGCGGGCGGGGCACCGCCGGCGGATCCATTTGCTGACCCCGCACCGGGAGCAGTTGCCGGTGGTTTGCAGTCCCGGAAGACTGCCCGGCAAATCCTCGAAGAAAACGCAGGAATTCATTTCGGAACGAACGGCGGAGCAGCCTTTAACGCTGAAACAGGGGAACTGATTGTCCGAACCACGCCGGACCAGGCCGAGCGGCTTGATCAATTTACGCAATCGCTTTCCGTGGCCGGTCCAGGACCGGGGGAAAGTGCGGGTAAGGAAAATCCTTCCGGAGAAATGCAGGGGCCGATGCAGACTGCCCAGATCGGCAACACGACAGCCGACTATTTTGGCGAACGGGTAATCGATCAGGTAAACCCCAACTGGCGGGACGTGCCGGTTCTTGGAGATCTGCCGGTGATCGGAAACCTGTTCCAGAAAGACGAGCAAGTCGCTCAGGCAAACGGCGATGCCCTGAAAAATATCACAATCGACGAATTGAACCTCGAAGGCAAAACTGTGCGGGAAGCGCTTGATTTGATCCGCGAAAAAACGCTGGCGGAAGGCGCTACTGTTTCGGGTGGCGGAACTCATCCGTCGGTCGTTTCCCGCAGCAAACTCGTAAAATTCAAATACCGCGAACCGGAGAGCGGTGTCGATCCAACGGAGAAAAACAAGCTCGATCTCAAGCTGTCAAACGTGACGGTTTCGGAAGCTCTTGATGAAATCGCGAAAGCCACAGGAACCCACTACCGTGTCACGGCGAGCGGCGTGGTGATCGCTCCGAAAGAAATCCCGGTCGAGCCGATGCAGACGATTTTCATCGAGTTGCCGGAATCGGAATTCCAAACCAGTGATGGCAATGGAGGGATTCTCCCGATCCATGCGCGGAACGTTTTGCAGAAAGCCGGGATTGAATTTCCGCCCGGGTCGAGCGCGGCATACAACCGCACCTCGGGCCGGCTTGCTGTTCGCAACACCCGCGAAAATCTCGAAGCCATCGCCAGCTTGTACGGCGCTTTTCTGGATCCGGCCGCCCGCCAGGCCCGTGCGCAGGAACGGGCGGAAATTTTCGAGCGACAATTTCTTGGCGGAGCAGCCAATTTGAGAGGATTCGATTTCCGGGACATCGGCCGGTTGCCGATCGATTTTGCACTGCCGGAAAGTGGGCGGAGCTATTCGTTCAGCGGGTTGTACGCCCCGGCGGAAATCAGTTTCCGTTTCGTGAACTGGGAACGCCAGATTCGCTTCGCCTGGATCTGGATTCTGGCCGGCGGCCTGGCCTTCTGGTTCGGCGCATTTCGGAAATGGGGTCGCCCGGTGTTTTACGGCCTGATCGGCGTGATTGTTTTGACGTTTGTTCCGTTGGTCATTTCCGAAAGCCTGCTGGCCTTCTGCAACGCACTTCTGATCGGTTGGCTGGTCGCAGCGGCGATATGGATTGCCTGGAAATGGGCCGGAATGGTCAGCGGAAATGGAAAGGAGGCGTCGGCGGTATGAGGATTTTTCTAAAACGGCAAAAACGATCCAACAGGGTTGGTTTGGCGAACGTACCCTGTTGGTTCGTGGCAGCTCTTTTCTGGGCCCCGATTCTGACCGCTGCCCCGAACTTCGAGCAACACGTGCTCCCGATTTTCAAACAGCACTGCACGAAGTGCCACAACCCGGAAAAATTGAAGGGTGACCTGGATCTTTCGTCGATGGACGGAATCATTCGCGGAATTGCCGGGGAACCGATCGCGATCCCCGGGAAGCCGGACGAAAGCCTCCTGTATCACGCAATTTTGCATCGGGAAAATGTGGAGGCGATGCCGCCGGAAAAACCGCAAATTCCCAAGCCGATGAGCAAGACGGTGCATGACTGGATCGCTGGCGGAATGCTGGCAACGGCAAATTCGAAACCGCTGACGATCGCGCCGCCCGGGACACGCCACACGGTGGTGGTCCCGTATGACAAGTCGAAACCGCTCTCGGAGCAAAAAGCGGGGTCGTTTTACATCGGATACGCGGATTTTCAACGGCTGTGGAAACAGGCGAAGAACTATCGGATCCATGGTGGGCCGGAAGCCGAAGCAGAGAAAAACGGGCCGGAGGATTTCGTCATTTCATCGGCGCTGTATCGAATTTCCGCCTCACGGGACCGGTTGCAGGTCACGGGGATGTTGTCCCTGCTGACCCGCGGGAAGTCGTGGCAGAAAGTGCCGTTGAATTTCAAAGGTGTGAACATTTCGAAAATCGAAGTTGATGACGCAGCCGCGTCTTTCACCGAGGGTGCGATCCTGGTGGAAAAGCCGGGCCGCCATGCTGTGCGGGTGGAGTTTGAACTGCCGCTCGACGAGCGCACTGAATCGGCTTCGTGGCAGATTCCCCAGGCATCGGCGACGCTGCTGGATATCCGGATGGATTCGGATGTGGCGGAGCCGGTTTTGCAAAACAACTGGCCACTGGCAGAGAGCGTCGCGCTCGATGCCGAGACGGGGAAATCGTATCTCGCAGCGATCGGACAGCAGGAAAAAATCGAATTCCGCCGACGTCTGAAAACGTCGGGTCGTGGAATGACGAAACCGAACGTGGCGACGATCACGTCGCATTTGTTCGTGGCATCGGGGTTGGAGCGGCTGGAGACGACTTACCTGCTGGAGTTCCAGGGGCAGGAGGAAAATTCCTTCACAATCGCTTTTGATGAATCGATCACCCCGGTGCAATTCGAGATTCCCAATTTGCAGAATTGGCAACTGGTCGATGAATCGCCGGGCATGCGGACGCTGAAGTTCGAGCTGACTCAGCCGGTTCGGGACCGGCTCGAAGTAAAAATGCTGGGCGAACGGCTCGTCGAAGCACTTGGCGAATCGCGAAATTTTCCGGAAATGAGCGCGAATGCAGCGCGAATTGTGCAACAGCGTTCGATCGCCCGGGTATCGGATTTGAACGTGAATTTGACGCCGGGGCCGAATCACCGGCAGATGGGATTCAATGCCGCCGGGGTGGAAATGGCGGGCTTTGTGCCGGTGGCGACCTATACGCTGGCGGGGGAGAACGAAGTTCTCTCTTACGTGCTGGGCACGCGTGATCCGGATCGGACAGCGGTAGCGGAGTACGTGTTCCAGGCCGGGTCCGGGAAACTGGAAACGTTTGCACAATTGCAGCTTCGCTCGCCGGAGTCCCCCCTGCTGAGCGCGACGATTTCCCTGCCTGCTGACGCAAAAATTCAGTCCGTGCTGGGGAACCGGATTCGCGACTGGTGGCGGACGGGTGACGATCTGTTTGTGCGCTTTTCCGGGCCGACACCGGAGGTGACGGCCCTGCTGGTATACACGGCGCAGGAACTTGCCCCGGACGCGACCGAGATGGCGGTTGCCCCGTTTTCGCTGGCCGGATTTGACGATGAGAACGTGACCGGCTCCGGCCTGGTCGTGACACATGTGACGCAGGACACTGTTTTGAATTTCGACCAGGGTCGGCAGATCGTGCGAGAGGTCGGCGCGGACGAAGTGAACCGGGATTTTGAGGTGCTGGCACCGCTGGAACGAAAGCGCGGGTTCCGGTTTGAACGGGCTGGATTTTCCGGCACGGTGAGCTTGTCACCGGTCGAGCCACGATTCGATTCCGCCTGGGTGATGCTGGCGCAGGCGTACGAGAGCTGGCTGAATGTAAATGTCCGGGTGGACCTGGAATTGACCCGCTCGGCAATCGACGGCGTGACCTTTTCCACTGCCGAAGATGCTCCGGAGTTTCGCGTGATTTCCGATGATGTTCGCGAGGTGAAATTGGCGGTCGAGGACGGGCGGCGGACCTACGAGGTGACCTTTCAGCAATTCGTAACCGATGCGATTTTCTTCAATCTTGAAGCGGAAATTCCGCACGCCGGGACAGCCAACTTACCGGACATTTCCTTTCCTGATGCGACCCGGGAGGGCCGCTTTATCATCGTGGAAAATCAGTCGAGCGATCGCGTGTCCGTGGATGAAACCGGCGTGGAAACCACGGTGATGTCGCTTTTGCCCTACAAGCCGCAGGCCCTGCAGAGCGCGCAGCTTTTCCGGGCCCCCGGAGCGAACTGGTCGATGGCCGTGAATGTGGAAAAACTGGAAACGACGGCCGGCAACCGGGCCGCGATTCTCTGGGCGGAACTGACAACTGCGTTTCGCGCGAATGGCGAAGAATGGGTCAGGGCGGTGTATCACATTCAGAATCGATCGCTGCAATTCTTGCCGGTCGATCTGCCGGAAGGCGTGGAACTCGTTTCGGTGAAAGTTGCCGGGACGGAAGTTCGGGCCGACCGGGGCGAAGTGGATGGGCGGTCCGTTGTCCTGGTTCCGTTGATCCAGACCAAGCCCGGCCAGCTGGCCTACGACGTGGAACTGGTTTATCGCAGTCGCGAAAAGGTGGTCAACCGCAGCCGGACTCTCGACGAATTCGAGCGCACGCTGGATGATCCCGAGATCGTCGGAATCGGAGTCGAGCAGACCTTGTGGAATGTTTATTTACCGACCGAACATCAGTTGGACGACTTCGACGGCAATATGCAACTCGTCACGGAGCGGGACAATGTGATCGAGAAACTGCGCAGCAGCCTGTCCGAACTCGAAACGCTGAACACGGTTGCTGCAACCCAGGTCAATCCTGTCGACGTTCGGCTAATCGCCTGCGCGAATGGAGGGCTTCTCGTCGAGCAGCTGCAGCAGAAAATCGGGGAAATCGGCTCGGACGACCAGGAGGTGGTTGAGTTGTGGAACGGGCTTCGCAAGCAGCAGGAGGTTCTCGCGTATAACTACAAGCAGGTTCAGCAGGATTCCCAATCGGGGCAGCAACCCGGGGTCACCGTGATCGATCAGAAGGGGAAAGACGGGACCGTAATGTGGCTGGAAAATTCCGACAAGATTGTGGGCCGGAATCGCGGGAATACCGTGAAACTGGACAAGCAGTTGCAGAAAGTGGAACAGCAATGGCGGTTGAACGACAACGTTTCGATCGGAAATGGATTTTTCTATAACCCTGCCAACACACCGCAGATGCAGCAGGAAGACCAGGCCGCAGCCCAAAGCAAACAGGTGGTTGAGAAGCGTTCCCAGATTGGAAAACTCGCGGCGAATGAGAAATCGATGAAGCTCGAGGAAAAATTGCAAACTCAGCGGATGGCGCAGATTGGGCACGGAGGGAACCAGGGCAACGTGACCGTGGAAGCTGAAAAGGCGCAGACCACCGCCGCGAACCCATCGAATTTCATCCAGCTGGGAGGCAATATGCAGGGGCAGGCAGGCCAGCCTCAAGGGGTGCCCCAACAGCCGGCTGGGCAAACCGCCGTCCCCCAGAACGAATTGAATCTCTATAACAACGCGCGTTCGGCAATCACCAAGGGCAAAAAGATGGCTCCAACGAAAAAGCCGCAGGCTCCGGATAGTTCGAAGCCGAAGATGGCCCCTGATCCATTTGCCGCCGCACCGCAGCCCGAGCCGGGCAGCGCCCCGGGAGGTGGTGGTGACGTCGGTGGTTTCGCCCCGGGGCAAACCGGAGCGATACCCGGGATGGACCTCGGCAATAACGTTTTGAAGGCAGAGGGCCGGAGGTCCGTTGCGGTCGAATTTCCCACCGAGGGTTTTCTCTACACCTTCCACAAGGTGAAAGACCACGCAGAACTGGATATCGAGTCCGGTAAACCGGTGGACCTTTCGCGGGCCCGCTGGCTGATCGTCGGGCTGATCTGCTTCGGCCTGATTTTTTGCGGAAACTTCGTGGCCGGGAAAATTCGCTCCCGCAAAGACCGGGCTGCAACCGTCTGATTCTAATCGGTAACTCCGATCCAACAGGGGCTGTTCGGCGATCTCACCCTGCTGGTTCGTAACCCGTGCGAGGCCGATAGCTCAATCGGGCTTGCTTTATTACGTCACGCCAAAGAGTTGCCTGAAATGGCTTTTTCAACATACTAAACACATGATGAAATTGCCGTTTGTCACCGCCGCGTTTTTGTCGGCTGCCATTTTGTTTTCGGGGACCGGCTTTTCCGGACAGAATCCCTCGCAAAAGATCGATTCGATCCTTGCAAAAAGTTGGAAGGAAAAAGGCGTCGAACCGGGAAAACGGATCGACGATCAGACATTTGTCCGGCGCATTTATCTCGATATCGCAGGCCGGATTCCGACTGCGGAAGAGATCCGCGCATTTGAAGCCGGCAAATCGAAAAACAAGCGAGCCGAATTAGTCGACGAGTTGCTCGATTCGGAAGGCTACGTGAACAACATGTTCAACTTCTGGGCTGACATCTTGAGGGTGCATTCGCAGCAGGGAGGCGGTCAGAATGTGGCTCCTCAGTATATCGATTTCGTGAAAGATTCGCTCCGCGAAAACAAGCCGTACGATCAATTCGTTTACGAGTTGGTGACAGCAGAGGGCAGTTCTTACCAGAACGGCGCGATCGGCTATTACTATCGCGACCGCAATATGCCGCTGGATAACATGGCTAACACAGTCCGGGTTTTCCTGGGGACGCGTCTGGAATGCGCGCAGTGCCACAATCATCCTTTCGACAAGTGGACCCAGATGGATTTCTACCATATGGCTGCCTTCACCTACGGTGTTAGCACGCAGAACCGGCAGGGCAGCAATATCTTCCAGGAGATTCAGCGGAAAATGAACGCGAATCGCGACATGGACCGTGACCTGAAACGCAGCATGCAGCGCGCTTTGCAGGAAATTCGCCGACCGGTGCGGAATAATGTGTCGGTCGGCTATCGCGACGATCGTCTGCCACAATTGCCGCATGACTATCAGTATTCCGACGCGAAGCCAAAGGAGAAGATCACGGAGAAAGTCATGTTCGGAGTCGATCCGGAGATCACCAGCCCGGGCGAGCGGCTCACGAAATATGCAGAGTGGATGACTTCTCCGGAAAATCCCCGGTTTACGAAAGTGATCGCCAACCGGCTCTGGAAGCAAGCCATGGGGCTGGGGCTGGTAGAGCCGGTGGATGAATTCGTGGATTCCACCACGGCTGCGAATCCGGACCTGTTCACTTTTCTCGAGGAGGAAATGAAGCGGCAGGACTACGATATCAAGTCGTTTTTGCGGATGAATTACAACACGGACGTAAACCAGCGCGAGGCTGTCGCGGATGAAATTTACGTGCCATCGGAGTATGCCTTCACTGGACCGGTGATGCGCCGGATGACCGCCGAGCAAATCTGGGATTCGGTCGTTGTATTGGTCAATCCAAAGCCGGACCTCGGCAACTGGCGGCGTCAGCAGGAAACGATGATTCGGAATGCCGGATCGGAAATGCTGAGCAAAGCGCTGAAATCGAAGGGCGAAGAGGAATTGATGCGCGACGTGAAAAAAATCGCCGCCCTGCAGAAAAATTTGCAGAAGCGCACCATTGAACTCCAGGAAGCCCAGGCGGAGGCTCGCAAGAACAAGGATCAGGAAAAGGTTCGGGAATTGGCCCAGGAAGCACGGCAGGTGCAGAACAAGCTTCGCCGGCAGGTTTACACGCAGGTATATCAACCTGCATTGAAGAAAGCGAAGGTTGAAACCGTTTCCTTCGAATTGCCCGAGGGCATGGGCACATTCGAAATGAAAATGGATCCGACCAAGATCGATCAGAATGGACGGCTGACGAATTCAGCTTTCCGGGAGCTGGAAAAGAAAGAGGAAGAACTCTTCGTGAAGGATATGAAATCAGCCGGCCTCGACCCGGAAGATCAAAAGCAGCGCCGCGGCTATGTCGGTTTTCGGAAGAACGTGTCACAGAATTTTGCGCGTGCCGCCAACCTCTCCTCACCTGCACCGCCCGGGCATTTTTTGCGGCAGTTCGGCCAGAGCGATCGCGAGACGATCGAAAATGCCGAGCAAGCTGCGAGCGTGCCGCAGGCATTGACGATGCTGAACGGTCCGCTCTTCCAGACCATTGTAAACCAGCAGACCGTGCTGGTACGCGAGGTCGAAAAAGCGAACACCACGGAAGAAAAAATCGATGCGATTTATCTCTCGCTCCTTGGCCGCACGCCGGATCAGGACGAGAAAGAAGTCATCCTCGCCGATGCGGAAACCCGAGGCGACAAGTTGTATCAGGACGTTGTATTCGCCCTGATGAACACGCAGGAATTTTATTTCGTCCAGTAACCTTCAAAAATCTCTCACCCAAACCCAACCACTTCCCACATAGTTATGAAGCAATTGCTCAATCAATCCGATGACCTCACCCGGCGCCGTTTCGCGCAGGGTGCCGCCAGCACCTTTCTCGGCGTTGGAATGCTGCCCGCACTTTCCAGCAACATGCTGGGAGCCGGGAAAGATGCCGCGACTGCCCGCCAGATCGCGACCGCCAAGCGCGTTATTTACCTCTACATGAGCGGGGGAATGACCCATCTCGACACGCTCGATCTCAAGCCCGGCGCGGAAACCCAGGGGCCGACCAAGGCGATCAATACCACCGCCGACGGCCTTCAGATTTCCGAGTATCTGCCGCAGTTGGCCAAGCAGGGGCATCACCTCGGTATCGTGAATTCGCTTTCCTCGAAAACCGGTGCGCACCAGCAGGGCAACTACCTGATGCACACCAGTTACGAAATGCGCGGCACCATCAAGCACCCCGCCATGGGCGCGTGGTTGATGAAGTTTTCCGGAAAAGACAACATGACCCTGCCCGCCAATGTCGTCATCGGCGGCGGCAGTCGTCACCCCGGAGCCGGGTTTTTTGAAAGCAGTTTCAATCCCGTTTCCATCGGTGATCCGAATCGCGGATTGCAAAACGTGAAAACCCGACTCGCGGAAGAAGACTTCAACTACCGCCTCGGGCTGTCCAACAAACTCGGCAAAAAATTCCGCGAGGAATACGGCAAAAAAGACGTCCGCGCCTACTCCGCGATGTATGACGACGCCGTGAAGCTGATGAAATCGCCCGATCTCGAGGCCTTCGATCTTTCCAAAGAATCGGAAAAAACCCGTGAGGCATACGGCGATGACCGCTTCGGCCAGGGCTGCCTCCTTGCCCGTCGTCTCGTCGAGTCCGGCGTGAAGTTCGTCGAAGTGTCACTCGGCGGATGGGACACTCACGCCCAGAACTTCGTTCGCGCACCCCAGCGCTGCGACACGCTCGATCGCGGCATGGCAACCCTTATCTCCGACCTCGATGCCCGTGGCCTGCTCGATGAGACTCTCATCGTTCTCACCACCGAATTCGGACGGACTCCTCGGATCAACCAGAACGTCGGGCGTGACCACTATCCGAAAGCCTTTTCCTGCGCCTTCGCAGGCGGCGGCATCGTCGGCGGTCAGAAATACGGAAAGACCAACGAGACTGGCGAATATGTCGTCGAAAATCAGGTCAACCCCGCCGACATCAACGCCACGATCGGATACGCCCTCGGCCTTCCGCTCGATCAGGTGCTCTACAGCCCGAGCAAGCGCCCCTTTACCGCGGCGCACAAAGGCCAGCCGATCTACGATCTGTTTGTCTAATTGATCTATTTTCGAACCAGATCTCTCTCTCGAAAAACGGCCGTCCGGAAAGGGCGGTCGTTTTTTCGTTTGTGAAGAAGAAAAAACGAACCAACAGGGTATGTTCGCCGAACCAATTGACTTCGCTTCGCTCCGTCTTCCTCCACTTCGTTCCGAATCTATTCATTCGACAAACCGTTTCTTCCTCATGCAAAAAATCTCCCCCGACGACATTCAGGCCATCGGCGAACTGATCGCGATTCGCTGGTCGGACGGAAGGGAGGATTTTTATGGAATGAGCCATTTGCGGGCCGTTTCTCCGAGCGCTTCGAACCGCGGGGAAACGGATTTGCTGGGAAATCTGATCGGCGGCGGCGAAGACGCGGGGAAAGATTTTTCGGGCGTGTTGGTGACCGGCTGGGCGCCGGTCGGCGGTTATGCCATCCAGTTTCAATTCAGCGACGGACACAATTCCGGGCTCTACGGTTTCGATTTTCTCCGCGAAGTTGGCGATGCGATCCGTGAGCAAAAATCCGATTCTTGAAAACATGGCCGGACTCGTCATCAAACCCCGCTCCCGGATTTTTCACGGCCACGACTGGGTCTACGCGAGCGAGATTCAGAAAGCCTTCGGCGATCCGCAGCCGGGCGATGTCGTTTCGCTGAAAGATTTCAAAGACCGCCCTCTCGGCACGGCAATTTACAATCCAAAATCGCAAATTGTCGCCCGCCGAATTTCGCGGCGAAAACAGCAGCTCGATTCCGATTTTTTCCAGCGCCGTATCGAACGCGCCGCCGGTCTCCGGGCGACGATGAATTTGCCCGCCCCGGAAATTTGCCGGCTGGTTTGGAGCGAGGCCGACGGTTTGCCGGGCGTGGTTCTCGATCGATATGGCCCGCACTTCGTCGTGCAGACGCTGACCTTGGCGATGGACAACCACAAAGCGGATCTCGCCGACGCGATTCGCGCGGTTTTTCCCGAAGCCGAATCGATCATCGAGCGAAACGACTCGCCCGTTCGAAAAGCCGAGGGATTGGAACTGACAACCGGCCTGCTTTTCGGCGACGATTTTCCTGCGCAGTTTGAAATTGAAGCGGCCGGCATCCGGCAACAAATCGATTTGGCGGAAGGCCAGAAAACCGGAATTTATCTTGATCAACTCGACAATTATGCCGCCGTAGCTGCTCTGGCGAAAGACCAGCGGGTGCTGGATTGTTTTTGCAACCAGGGTGGTTTTGCGCTGCACGCAGCGAAAGCGGGTGCGGCATCTGTTTGCGGAGTCGACATCGGCGAAGGGGCCATCGAATCCGCCCGGAAAAACGCAGAACTCAACGACCTCGGTCATTCAGTCGAATGGGTTGTGGCGAATGTTTTTGATCACCTTCGACACCTCGAAAACGAAGGAACGCGATTTGATTTGATCATCCTGGATCCGCCGAGTTTCACCCGGAACCGGAAATCGCTGAAAGAGGCGATGCGCGGCTACAAAGACATTCACCTCCGCGCATTGCGCCTCTTGGAAAAAGGCGGCCGCCTTGTGACCTATAGCTGCTCGCATCACGTAAGCCGGTCGGCTTTTCTGGACATGATCTGCGATGCCTCCGTTGATGCGAAACGGACGCTTCGCCTGATCGACGAACAGCGCCAACGTCGCGATCACCCGATTCTGGCGACGATTCCGGAGACGTCCTATTTGAAGGGGTTTGTGTTTGAAACGGTGGCGGGATTTTGAGGCGGTACGAACAAACAGGGTTGATTTGGCGAACAGACCCTGTCGGATCGATTTTTCACAATACCCGCACTGACAGTTGGCCTGACAAGATTGCAAACCTGATGGATTTGTCGTATGCAATGAGGAAACCAAATGGACGTACCCTCGAAATTTCTACGCCTCCTCCTGATCCCGGTGTTTTTTCTTCCGCTGGCTGGAAAAGCTGATGTCCTCGTCCTCAAAAACGGTACGGAAATTCACGCGCCCTATATCCTTTTCAAAGATGACGTGTATGTCGTCAATATCGGGAAGGAAAAGCCGCTCGTCTTTTCAAAAGATGAAATCGAGCGGATCACCCGTGCGTCGGTGGCGCTTTACCGGACAAATCGCGCCGGTGAGCCGTTTGAAGATGTGAAAACAGCTGCCGAAAAAGTGGAGGAAGCGTCTGTTTTGGTACGGAATCCCGGGGGGCTCGGTTCCGGATTCGTGATTGATCCCCGGGGCTACGTGATCACAAATGCGCACGTGATCGACGGAACCACGAAGGTGGAGGTGACGGTTTTCAAAAAGACCGAGAACGGTCTGGAGCGGCAGGTGCACAAGAAGATCAAGATTCTCGCTGTGAATCGTCGCGACGATTTGGCGCTCTTGAAAATCGAGCCGGAAAAGGAATTGAAAGAGGGCGAAAAGCCGCTGCGATTCAAATCCGTCCCGATGGGCGATTCGCTTTCTGTCTCCGCCGGGGATGCCGTTTTTGCGATCGGTTCCCCGCAAGGGCTGGACCGAACGGTGAGTTCGGGAACGGTCAGCACGACGGAGCGGGAACTCGGCGAGGCCGGCGTTTTCATCCAGCACGATGCACCAATTAACCCCGGAAATTCCGGTGGGCCGCTGTTCAATTTGAAAGGAGAGGTGGTCGGCGTGAATTCACGCAAGGGCATGAACAGCGATGGTCTTGGGTTTGCGATTCCCAGTTCGCTCGTGAAATTTTTCCTCGATCACCGTGACGGGTATGCCTTCGATCCGTCGAGTCAGAATGGCGGGTACATTTACAACCGACCGCCGACGGCGCCGGGAAACCGAAACACCGATGAACTCCATCCCGGTGAAGATCCGGATGGCGAATCCGAACCGGAATCCGGCACAACTTCTGGTGAGGACAGCGGCGAATCCTGATCGCGGGTTCGATCTTTTTTACTCTCACTTTATTCCTCCAACCTGTTTGTACAACATTTACTCATGAAGAAACTCGTAACCACAATCGCCCTCTCCGTGGCCGTTTTCGCCACGACCACAACCGGCCTGCACGCTCAGTCCGATCAGGATATCGGCACGCTTTTGCCGGAAGAAACCTCCGTCCTGTTTCTCGTTCGCAGTCTTCCTGTGATTTATGAACTGGATGAAAGCCACCCGCTCAAAAAACTTGGGAATCACCCGGCCGTGCGCCACGTGTTCGGCGAGGCGACGAGTTCCGCCGAGGAGATGTTGAGCGAGGATACCCTGAAAGATCTCGGGTTGAGCGAGGATGATCTGGCACGGCTTTTCCCCGGCCGGATGGTCATGGCAGGCAATCTCGATTTGAAGGCACTGATGGATGCTTCCGCCCAACAGGCCGCCGAGGGTGCAGGCGGCGGGCAAGCCAATATGAACCTGTCGTTCAACGGTGGATTCTCCTTCCTTGTGGCAGCGGATACGACGATGACCGAGCAAGAATTAACCGAGTTGGTCGAGGCTTTTGGCAACCGGCTCGTCGAAACCGAGGAAACCGTCAAAGAATCCCGTTCATTCAAAGAAGAATTTCAGGGATACCCATTGATCAAACTCGAAACAAAGGTCGTCTCCGATACCGAGGAGGGATGGACCGCCTATTCTTTCATTCTGACGGATTCCATTCTGGTGATGACGATGCTCCCCGAAGAAGGAAATCTCGACAACCACATCGCCTCCGACATGTGCCGGCGGATCCGCTCGCAGGGCACGGAACCGAATTCACTGGCTGGAACCCGCAGCTACATCGACGCCCGCGATCAGCTTGCCGAAGCGGACCTGTTCGCCTTCGCTCCGCTTTCGGAAATGGCAAAAACCTTCGAGCAGGCGATCGGCGACATGTACGATACCGCGGCTCAGCAGGCGCAGGACGGAAATGCACAGGCCCAGGGCATGAATCTTTCCGCCTTCGTGCAAAAAGAAGCGCTCCTCGATTTTCTCGGGCTGACCAATTTCAAGCGCTTCACGATGGCGGCGAAAATTCAACCGGATGGCCTCGAGATGGTCCAGGAACTCGCCACCAACGAACGAACCGGGATGATCGCGAAAATGATGAATTATGAGCAGGGAATTCAGCTTCCCGAAATGGACCCGACCGGTTTGAAGGGTATCCAAATCAGCGGATTTAAGATGGCGGAGACGATGGAAAACCTGATGACGGAAATTCCGAATCTTTCACCGATGCTGGGCGGCCTCCTCCAAATGCAAATCGCGCAAATGGAGGCCCAGGGGCTGAAAATCCGGAATGGCCTGATGCCCGCGATGGGTCCGGGAATGGTTCATGTGTATGGCTATTCTTCCGCGACGCCGGCGGACGACCAGGTGCCAAGCCATGCCTTTATTTTCAACGCCAAGGATCCCATCGGGCTCAGCCAAAGCATGAACGAAGTCAGCGGGTTCATGCAGCAGGCCATGGGTGGCGGCGGGGAACTGGACGAGGCCCGCGAATTCATGGGCGAAAATGTGCAGCGGCTCGATGCCCTGGCTGATATTCTCGGCGGCATGGTCAACGCCCCGGAAGGCTCCAGCGGCGCCTGGGCAGTCGTCGGAGATAAATTCGTCATTACCGTTGGCGAGGAGAAAATGATCGATCACATCATTGCCAGCATGAAAAAGGGCGGAGCGAATCTCGAGGATCTCGACACGCTCGGGGATGAATGGCGACGCTGGGACAACGAAAACCTCGTCGAATTTGCTTACGAAGATTTTGCTACCATCCTGAAAATGGCGGCCTACGGCGGACAGGGCGCAATCCAGGTCCGAGCCCAGGCGAATCCAGGGGATGTAACCGACGCCGAAAGAGCAGCGGAGCAGGCCATCGAAGACATGCCTCCGGTCGATGATCTGAACTATTCGATTACCACGAAAACCTACGACACCCCCGACGCCTGGATCTCGCGGATTTACGTGGCTGAAAAGCCGTAAAAAAACTCCGGGGAGACATTTTCGAATCAACAGGGTTCGTTTGCCGAACAGACCCTGTTGATTTGTTTTTCTCCGGCAACCCCTTCTTCCTGCTTTGAAAACAACAATCGCAACCGGTCTCTGTTTCGCTCTCGTTCTTTCCACTTTTGGGCAGGAGGAAAATGCGAACGACAAGAAAGAATCACCGGTCCGGCTGGACGGACCGCTGGTGCAGGTTTTGAGTTGGGATTTGCGTTCCCCGTTTCCGGTTGATCTGGACGATGACGGCCGGCTGGACCTGCTCGTGATCAACAATGACGCAGCTCGCATCGAACTACTCTATCAGCGGACGGCGGAAGAACTTCGCAAGGAAGCGAAAGAACGCGTCAAGACCGGCTCGTGGGACCCGGTAATCGAGACAGCTCCTTTCCTGGAGGAAAAATTGCTCATCGGTGACCGGATGTTTGCTCTCGCCGCGGTTGATTTCGATGAGGACGGCCATATCGACATCGGTTTTACCGGTCAGCGCGAGCCGTTTTCCCTCCGTTTCGGGGACGGGAAAGGAAATTGGGAGAAAGGTTGGACTTATGATCACAGCACGGCCAATCCGTCTCCCGACACGATGGCGATCGCGGATGTGAACGGAGACGGGCACCTGGACATCGCGGTTTTATCGAAAGGCGAGTTTATCATTTTTCCCGGTGGAAACGGTCGCAACATCCCCAAACCGGATCTCTATCGCGTCAGCGCGGACGGAGCGCGCGGCTTGAAAATCGCCGACCTCGATGCTGACGGAGTTTTGGATGCGACATACCTGAATCCCGGATCGGAACGGGAACGAATTTTCAGGAGTGGCCTCGGCGATGGTTCGTTCGGGGCGGAAATGGCGATCCCGGGAAAACTGGGCAGTCCCGAGATGGTGATCGTTCCCCCAGCGGATGAAGAGACACCGCCGAGTCTTGCGACGGTAAAACCGACATTTTCAGAGATTCACACCGCGCCGATTGAGGAACGGGGTGAGGAGGCTGATCAGTCGAACGATTTGCAGGCCGAGAACTATCCCGTGCCGCGATCCGGTTCGTCGGCCGCGATTCCCGCCACGGGAGATTTTGACGGAGACGGAATCGGGGACGTGGCAATGGCGGACCCGGATGGCGCGCGGATTCTCGTGTGGTTTGGGGCGAAAAACGGAAATTTCAAACGGCCGCTCGAGTTTCCCGCCCTGGCCCGTGCGACGTCCCTTTCGCGCGTGCGCAACGGAGAGGGAAAACGCGATTCGCTACTGATCTGTAGCACGCAGGAAGGCATTGCCGGCATTTCCACCGTGACCGAAAACAATCGGCTGCCGTTTCCCAAACCAATTCCCGCTGCCGGCGAACCGCTTGTCGCGGCTGGTGTCGATCTTGATGGAGACGGGATCGACGAAGTCGTCGTGGCGGTAAAAGACGGTCTCCGACTCGAAGCCGTGATCGCAAAACGCAACGCTGCCGGTGACGGATGGGAGCAGGCTGATTCCGTGAAGATCGCGTCGATCAAGCGGGGACCCGAAGGCATTTTAACAGATGATATTGACGGCGATGGCGACGGTGATGTCGTCCTGATGATTCCGAAAGAACCGGCTCATCTTCTGCTCGGAGACGGGCAGGGTGGACTGAGTATCGGGGCCGAAGAATCACCGTTGCGCAACGGTCAGTTCATGGATGTCTCCTCCGCCGATCTCGGCATCGGAGATTTTGATGGCGATGGGAAGCCGAACATTCTGATCGCCAAAGAAGGTTTTGTTCGCGCGTTTCGCGTCACTGAAAATGGCGATCTTGAAGTGGTCGATCAGGGCAATGCCCGGCAGGGGAACGATCGGATTTCCGGCCCTGTTATACTGCCGGGCGACCCCCGCCGCCTTTTGTTTTACGATCCCGAGGCAAAAGCCCTCCAGATTTTACAGCGGGAGGAAGACGGAGCGTTCCGATATTCGCAGAGTCGGGATACCGGATTGATCAATCTCACGGCCGCCCGTCTCGACGGCCCGGAAGACAATCGCCGTCTGCTCATTTTCGGTCGTGACCGGTTTTGGGCTCTGCCGCTTGGTGGTGACACCTGGACGATGGCTAACGGCACAACCTTCCGATCCCAAATTGAGCGTGTTCGATACCACTACCTCACGGCAGGTGATTTAAATCAGGACAAGACGCCCGAACTTGTCGCGATCGACGGAAACATGAATCTTCTCCAGATCCTTCATCGGGAAGACGACGAGTGGAAAAGCGCGTTTCATTTCAAGGTTTTCCAGGACAGCCCGTTTCGCGGCCGTGGCCAACCCCGCGGCAATCCCCAGCAACCGCATGCCCCGTTGATTGCAGACTTTAATAACGATGGGCTGAACGACCTGCTCGTCCTGTGTCACAACCGGTTGTTGTTGTACACCGGGATGGAAAAAGAGTAGCGCCTCGAGCCATTGAACGAACCAACAGTGTTGGTATGGCGAACAGATTGAATCCGCTCTTCGCTCCGTCTTTCTCCACTCCGTTTCGAATCTGTTGATTCGTTTTTCCCCTGCCGAACGCCGTCGCGATGCTATCATCCCGCATGCGATTTACCCTCACCATTGCGATCCTGCTTTCGATCCTCGGTATCGTCGCTTTCTCGCGAATGCCACGCGACATTGATCCGCCGGATGTGATCGAGGCGGAAACGGTGGTGGCGTATCTTCCGGGGACGGCACCGGAGAATTTGGATCGCGCGGTTACGATGCCGGTCGAACGGGTATTGAATGCCATTCCCGGGATTGCCGATGTCGGCACGCAGACATCGGACGGAATTTCAGTGGTGCGTTTTCAACTCACGAAAAAAGCGGACCGGGCGGAGACGCTCTCAATTGTGCGGGACCGGTTGGGACAACTTCGTTCCGCAATGCAGTTGGAAATGCCGTTTTTGATTGGTCCTTCGCTGCAAATCGACTCCGGGGAAGTGAGGTCCGGATTGCTGCTTGCGACCGGCGGCGAGGCGGAGGCGAGACGGAAATCCGCGATCAATCTCGTCCAAAAACTCCGCAGGGCTCCTGAAATTTCTTCCGCGGAAATCACGCACGATCAGCCCCGCTGCGTTGTGATTCGCTACGACGATGAAGATCTTGCTGACGCGGGGTTAACGCCCCCGGAACTGGCCGAATTTATTCGGGCAAACAGCCAGCGTTTCCCCGGCGGTTACCTGTCCGACGGCGACAAATTGCTCTCGATCGATCTCGGCACAGGGATTCACGACCTTGAATCGCTTCGGGACCTGCCGGTCCGCGACCCCCGTGACGGCTCGCTGACACCGCTGGATGAGATTTGCGATATCACCAGCGAAGCGTGGGAACCGGCGATTGGTGGCGCATTTTTGGGGAGCCAACCCGCGATCGGGATCACGTTCACCAAAGCAGAACAGGCGACGTGGGGGGCGGTTTCCCGAGCAGTCGAATTGGCCACGGCAGAGTTTCCCGAACTACAAACGACAAAGATTCTCTACCGGGGAGAAACAACCTCGCAACTCCTGTCCGCTTCGACCATCACGCTGATTTTCTCCGCCGTTGCCGTGTTGCTTTGCGTGACACTCGGGCTTGGCCTGCGGGCCGGAATTGCCGCAACGGTGGCGATTGCGACGACGATCCTCACCTCGGTTTTCCTGCTTCATCTGCTCGGCTATGAACTGAACGTGATTACGCTTTCCGCTCTAGCTGTCGGCACTGGATTGCTGATCGACAACCACATCGTGATCGCACATCACCTGGGCTGGTTGCGGTCCAGGCATGGGAGTGGCGAACCCCGCGCGCTTGCTTTTCGTGACCTGCTTTCACCGCTGGTGATCGCCGCCGCAACGACGGTCCTCGGCTTTTTACCTGCGTGGCTGTTGCGTGGCGAACCGGCCGGTTACGTATCGAGTTTGCTGATTGTGATCGGAGTGCTGCTCTTTGTTTCCCAGGTCATTGGCTTCACGATTACGCCGATGCTGGCACCGGTTTCCTTGAAGTCGAATCGCGTCATTGATCGGCTGGCAGAGGCGCTGAAAAAATCGACGACGCCGCTTTTGGCCAAACCGAAAGGGGTCATGGTCTGCCTGGCCTTGATCGTTCTACTGGCGGCGTTCCTTTTGAAAACGGGACGGGAATCGACGCTGCCGGTCGTGCCGATCGATACGGTCGCGATTGATTTGATTTTTCCGGACGGCACCTCACCGGAGCAAACAGAGACCTCGGTCAAAACCGCTATCGCCGATTCAGAAGTTGCTGCCTTTCTTCACTTTTCGCCGCCGCGAATCCTGCAGGGGATGGAGGCTTTTGCGCCCTCAGCAAACCGGGCGACCTTGATTCTTCCGGAAGATCCCGGCGGGCTGGTCGTTCATCCCGAAAATGCGACGGTCCGCGTTCGGAACATTTCCGCGACGCCCACCTCGGGTGATCCGATTCAGTTCCGAATGAGTGGCAAAGACCTGGCCGAAGTCATTTCAAAAAATCGCGATGCCATCCTGAATCACGTGGCGGAGGCAGGGGCGACGACCTTCGGTTTCGGTGAAGCGGCGGAATCGATGGCGTTTCAAATTCAGCCCGACCTGGAAACAGCGGCGCAGCAGAAAGTCCTGACCAACGAAATCGCGATTGCAACTCTGGCAGTCACGGGCGGAATCCCGGTTGGGCTGATTCCGGATGAACATGATCCATCGAACCGGTTGCCCGTTTTGTTGAAGGTTGCGACTGATGAAACCGATGCGGAAGACCGAATCACTGAGGCCTACGTCCATCGTCAGTCCGGGGGGAATCCCGTGCCGCTCGAGGATTTGGCGAAGGTTGTCCGGAAATCCCAGCCGGTTGCGATTTCCCGCTGGAATG